>DAIOXD010000250.1:0-1595 GCA_036758145.1 Candidatus Limnocylindrales bacterium | reverse complement strand
GCGACGACCTGATCATGCGGATGTCGGTCGACGCCTGGCGTGAGGTCCTCGAGACCAACCTGTACGGGGCCTTCTTCATGATCAAGGCCGTCACCCGGCCCATGCTCAAGGCCCGCGGCGGCCGGATCATCAACATCACGTCGGTCTCGGGTCAGGCCGGCCAGATGGGCCAGGCGAATTACTCGTCCGCGAAGGCGGGGCTCATCGGCCTCACCAAGGCGACCGCCCGCGAACTCGCCAGCCGATCCATCACCGTCAATGCCGTCGCGCCGGGCTTCGTCCTGACCGAACTGACACAGGATCTCCCCCAGGCGCTCAAGGACGAGATCACGTCGCGGACGCCCCTCGGTCGATTCGGGGAGACCACGGAGATCGCGGACGCCGTCGCCTTCCTCGCCAGCGAGGAGGCTGCCTTCATCACGGGACAAGTCCTGGCGGTCGATGGCGGGCTCGTGATGATGTAGCGACCCAGCCGGGGGCGCCGCCCGGTCGCCCGGTGTGGGCCTGTACGGATGGGTGACGTTCGGGTGGTACCGGGTGGCCAACCGAGGTCCCAACGTGTGGCGGACTGACGGCGACGAGTCTCGGATGGAGGGGCGCATGGCGCGAAGGACACTGGCGCGAGGGATCTGCTCGGTCTGGCTCGCGGCCCTGACGTTCTCCGCGTGCGGCTCGACACCGGCCCCGAGCGCCTCGCCTGCGTCCGTGGCGGCGGCCCAGTCGCCTGCCGCGACGCCCACCACCGGGCCGACGCCCTCCCCGTCACCCTTGCCCTCGCCCGCCATACCGGTCGATCCGACCATCGCCGACCTGACCGGCGTCAAGACCGACCCGACCCTCGCACATCGGCTCCCGATCGCCGTCCTCATCGATGACAACCAGGTCGCGCGGCCCCAGTCGGGATTCAACGGTGCCTCGATCGTCTACCAGGCCCCGGCCGATGGCGGCGAGACGCGCTACATGATGGTCTTCCAGGAAGGCGACGCCGCGCAGATCGGCCCGGTTCGCAGCGCCCGCATCTACTTCGTGCACTGGGCCAGCGAGATCGGTGCCGGGATCGGGCACTACGGTGGCGATCGGCGCAGCCGAGCCTACCTCGCGACCTACAACCATCAGCGCTTCATCGACATCGAGGCCCTCGGGTCGGGCGGCCACGCCTATCACCGCATCTCGAGTCGGAGCGCCCCCCACAACGGCTATACGTCTACCAAGGCGCTGCGCGCGATGGAGCTGAAGCTGGGCGGACCCGCATCGATCGACCCGGCCACCTGGCGCCGTCCCTTCCGCGCGCCGGGATCGAGGGCGTCACTGCCGGCCGCGCAGCACCTCGTCGTGCCGTACCGTACCGGCCGGATCGACTACCGGTTCGACGCGGCGAGCGACCTGTATCGACGATCCGTCGACGGCAAGACCCAGGTCGACCCGGCCGACGGCAAGGCGGTCACGACCCGGAACGTCGTCGTCCTCTTCATGTCCTTCCACACCGACTCCCATATCGAACCCGGTCACGCGCGACCGGTGATCGGTGATATCGGGACCGGACGGGCGTTCGTCTATCGCGAGGGCCGGCGCATCGAAGGGACCTGGTCCAAGAC
>DAIOXD010000249.1:0-2216 GCA_036758145.1 Candidatus Limnocylindrales bacterium | reverse complement strand
GCCGGGGAGGTCCCGTAGTGGATCGGCATGACGTGCTTGACGCCGAGCAGCTCGACGGCCAGGGCCGCCTCACGCGGGCCCATCGTATAGTGGCCGCCGATCGGCAGCAGCGCGATCTCGGGCCGGTAGAGCTCGCCGATGAGCCGCATGTCGCCGAACACGGCCGTGTCACCCGCGTGGTAGAAGCGGTAACCGTTCTCGAGTTCGACGACGAAGCCGGCCGGCTCCCCCAGATAGAGGGTCGTCTCGCCGCCCGCGTTCCACTCACCGGCCGAGTGGTCGGCGTGGACCATCGTGACCTTGAGCCCCGCCACCTCGACCGTCCCGCCCTTGTTCATCCCGATGGTCGCATCGTTGCCGCCGGGCAGGGTCCGGCCGAGCCACAGGCTCAATTCGTGGATGGACGGCCAGGCCGGGCGCAGCCGGCTGGCGAGCGCGACGGCGTCGCCCAGGTGATCGCCGTGGCCGTGCGTCACCAGCAGCAGGTCGCAGGCCTGGACGGAGTCCGCGGCGCGCGGACTCAGCGGGTTGCCGAACCACGGATCGATGAGGATGGTCTTGCCGCCCGGCGTCCGGATTTCGACGCAGGCATGGCCATACCAGGTGAACGTCGTGTCGCGATCGAGACCCATCGAGGACACCTCCGGGGTCGATGCTACAACGCCGCTACACTCGGGCCGTGGCCGCCACGCAGATCGCCCAGAACCTCGCATTCGTCAACTGGATGGTGCTGACCGGTCTGGCATTCGGTTCATTCGGGGCGGTCGTGCTCCTTCGCCGGCGGACCACCGCAACCCTCGGCTACCTGCGCTTCACGACGATCTGCGCGGTCGTCTTCGGGGTCCTCGCCTGGCTCTCCGACGGAGCGCTGCCGGCTTCCCTTGGAAGCTCGCCGGTCGTGGTCGATCCGGCTTGGGACGTCCCGCGCCGCCTCGCGCTGGCCCTCTTCTGCGTCCTGGTCGCCAGCAACCTTGTCGCCGGGCGCTTCGGGCGTCGACCGACCTCGGCGATCGGGTGGGCCGGTCTTGGGGCGGCCGCCGCCACGCTCGTGTTCGGGGCGTTGGCGTGGGGGGACGGGTCGATCGGCGCCGTCGCACTGCTGGTGCAGCTCACCGTGGTCAGTGCCGCGATCGGCGGCGTCTTCGCGGCGATGATCCTCGGCCACTGGTATCTCGTGACACCGAAGCTCCCGGAGGCGCCGCTCATCCTGCTCGCCCAGGTCCTGCTGGCCGTAGTCGCGATCCAGATCATCCTGTTCCTGGCGTGGACCGCGACCGGTGCGGGACCGGCCGATGTCGCCCCATTCGCGGCCCTGGTCGGACCGTGGGCGCTGTTCGTCTGGCTGCGGCTCATCGTCGGTCTCGTCTTCCCGCTCGTCGTCGGCTGGGCGTCGGTCCAGACCGCACGGTCGCGCTCGATGGAGTCGGCCACGGGGCTGCTGTACATCAACGTCGGATCGATCGCGGCCGGGACGATCCTGGCCGCCGGTCTCTATTTCGGTGCCGGATTACTGGTGTGAGGAAGCGATGAGCAAGGACGACCGCGCGTGGATCCCCGACGAAGTCGATCTCGACTGGATCGAATCGCTGGCGAAGCCTCTCCCCGCTGCCTTGGCCGCCATCGAGGCGGCCGCCGCGCCGAACCACATTCCCATCGTCGACCGGGACGCGGGACGCGTCCTGTCGGTCCTCGCCGGTTCGCGGCGGCGGATCGTGGAGGTCGGCACGGCCTACGGCTACTCGACGTTGTGGCTGGCCCTCGGGCAGCCGCGCGATGGCACGATCGTGACGATCGATCCGGACCGCGAGCGGACGGACCTCGCGCGCGGCTGGTGGCGGCAGGCGGGGATCGCCGACGAGCGGATCACGGTCGTCAGTGCCCCCGCCCTCGAGGCGTTCGACACGGAGCCGGCGCTCGCCGGACCGTTCGACATGGTCTTCATCGATGCCTTGAAGCCGGAGTACGAGGCGTACCTCGCCGCGCTCAGCAGCCGCCTCGTTCCGGGCGCGCTCATCGCGGCGGACAACGTCCTGTGGAGTGGCCGAGCATCCGGATCGCGGCCGGAGACGTTGGGCGACCAGAACGCCGCTGCGCTCCGTGCGTTCGACGCGGCTGTGCTTGGCGATCCCCGCTTCACCGCGACGATCCTGCCAGTCGGGGATGGCCTGCTCATCGCGACGTGGAACGGTTGAACGCCGGACGGTACGGCCGGCAGG
>DAIOXD010000248.1:0-2277 GCA_036758145.1 Candidatus Limnocylindrales bacterium | reverse complement strand
GACCTCCGGGCGATCGGTGGCGGAAGCATGGGCGACAGTGGCCACGTGATCATGACCACGGCCGACGACGACACCGCCAAGGCCGTCCTCGATGAGCGCGGCGACAACTACATCGAGGGCGAGTCGATCCTGGCCGAGGTGGACGACCGGCCGGGTGGGATGGCCCGCCTCGCCCGCGCGCTTGCGGACGCCAACGTCAACATCTACGGCCACCTCTTCCTCGGCCGGTGGGGCGATCGGGCGACCTTCGCGTTCGTCGTCGACGACCCCGAGACCGCGCGCCCGATCCTCGAACGGAAGGACTAGGGGCGGATCCGGCCGACATCGGCTATGCTTGGCGCCTTCGTGCTCGAAGGGCGCTCCGGTCAGCGCCCCGGTCTCACACCGTTTCGACCCCGATCCACACCTACGCCCTGACCGGGCCCCGCACGAGCGGGAGGGCCTCGTCAGGAGCCATTCCTTCATGTCATTCGATCAACTCGGGCTGTCGCCCGAGCTCATCCGCGCCGTCGCCCAGCAGGGCTATACGGAACCCACCCCCGTCCAGAGCAAGGCGATCCCCCTCGTCCTGGCCGGTCGGGACGTCCTCGCCGGGGCCCAGACGGGGACCGGCAAGACCGCCGCGTTCGTGCTGCCGATGCTCCAGCGCCTCCACGCTTCGCGGCCCAACGGCCCGCGCGTGATTCGGGCGCTGATCCTCACCCCGACCCGCGAGCTCGCGCTCCAGGTCGAGGAGAGCGTCCGCACGTACGGGGCGCAGAATCCCATCCGCTCCACGACGATCTATGGCGGCGTCGGTTTCGACCCGCAGGTCCGCGCGTTGCGCTCCGGCCCCGAGATCGTCGTGGCGACCCCGGGTCGCCTGCTCGACCACCTCGGCCAGCGGACCATCGACCTGTCCCGTGTCGAGATCCTCGTCCTCGACGAGGCCGACCGGATGCTCGACATGGGATTCATCCGCGACATCCGCAAGATCCTCGCGGTCCTGCCACCGCGCCGCCAGAACCTCCTCTTCTCGGCAACCTTCTCGGACGAGATCCGGCGGCTCGCCGATGGGCTGCTCGACGACCCCGCCGCGGTCCAGGTCACGCCGCGCAACACGCCGACCGAACTGGTCACGCAGGTCGTCCATATGGTCGACCGCGAGCGCAAGCGCGAGTTGCTCAGCCACCTGATCAAGTCCGGCCGGATCGACCAGGCGCTCGTCTTCACGCGGACGAAGCACGGCGCGAACCGCCTGGCCCTCCAGCTCGGCCACGACGGCATCCTCGCGACAGCGATCCACGGCAACAAGAGCCAGCCGCAGCGCGTCCGTGCCCTGGCCGACTTCAAGGCCGGCCGATTCGCCGTCCTCGTCGCCACCGAAGTGGCCGCTCGAGGCCTCGATATCGAGGCGCTCCCGCATGTCGTCAACTTCGAGCTCCCGATGGTCCCCGAGGACTACGTCCACCGGATCGGCCGGACCGGGCGCGCGGGCGTCGACGGCGATGCCGTCTCGCTCGTCTGCGTCGACGAGCTCAAGCTCCTGAGCGAGATCGAGCGGATCCTCGGGCGCGGCATCCCGCGCGAGACGATCGAGGGCTTCGAGCCCGATCCGCGCATCCGCCCGGAGCCGATCCTGCGCGGCGGCCTCGGCGGTTCGCGGCCGCAGGGTCGATCGATGGCCGGTGCGCCGCGTCATGCGGGCGCCCCGCGTCCCGGGATGGCGCCGCACCACGCCGGTGCACCACGACCCGCCGGTGCACCACGGCCCGGTGGGGCGCCTCGACCCGTTGGCGCAGGCCCGCGACCGGCCGGCGCCCCGCGACCCGGCGGTGGCCCGCGACCGGGTGGTCCTTCGCGACCGGGCAACCGTGGCGCCGGCTTCGCCGGACCGCGACGACCAGGCCAGGGCATCGGCAACGGCGGACCTCGACCGGCCGGCTCCGACAACCGCTCCGGCCCGCGTTCGCCGGGTGGTCACGCCGGCCCGAGACCCGAGCGAGGCCAGGATCGCGGCCAGGGCTACGGCCAGCCGCGCCCGACCGGCCCCGGCAGGGTCATCCCGGGCGAGCGCCTCGCGCGCCATGGTGGAGCCCCTCGGGACTGACAGCGGGTGGCGGCAGTGGTCGCGTTTCCCTGTTGGCAGGTCGATGCAACGCGATCGCCGCCGCGTCTGCGGCCCGTGTTCCCTCGACCGCGCGAGGCTGGACGCACCACCCCGCGCCCGCCTGTGAGGCGCCTGCCGCAGGAGTCAGCCATGTCCCGCATCGAAGAGAAGATCAAGGTCGACGTCCC
>DAIOXD010000247.1:0-2340 GCA_036758145.1 Candidatus Limnocylindrales bacterium | reverse complement strand
TTCGCCGCCGCGGCGATCGTCCTCAACGCACGGGCCAACGCCTGCCGCGTGACCGTCGTGCGACGCGACGTCCTGGATGAGGAGCCGCCCGATGTCGACGTCGTCCTCGCCGGCGACTGCTGGTACGACGCTGGGCTTGCCGAGCGCGTCCTGCCGTGGTTGCGGCGGGTCCGGGACCGCGGCATCGATGTGGTCCTTGGCGACCCGGGCCGGCGGTACCTACCCCTGGAGAGCCTCAGCGAGCTCGCCGCTTACGAGGTCCGGACGACGACCGAGCTCGAGGATCTCGAGCTGAAGCATGGTCGCGTCTACGCCCTCCGACCGGACTGACTGACGAGCGCGGCGTTCCGCTCCGGGGCCCAGCGCTGGGCAAGGAGCCGCGTCGCGCGATCGAGGTCGATATCCGCCGCAACGACCCCGACGACGCCATAGTCGAGGTTCGCGACGAGCGAGCCATCCGGGGCGATGATGCCCGTGATGGAACCCTGGTCCGGTCCGGCGATATCGGCCGCCGCGACATAGACGGTGTTCTCGAGCGCGCGGCAGAGGATCGCCTGCTCGTTGTAGGGAGTAGCCGGATGGCACCAGGTCCCGGGCAACGACCCGTCGTCGGTCGTCACGAAATGCGGGATGAAGACGATCTGCGCGCCGTCGAGGACCAGTGAACGGACGATCTCCGGGTAGCGGAAGGCCTCGTGGCAGATGGCGATCCCGAAGGTGACGCCCGCGGCCGTGAACACGCCACGGCCGTGGCCTGGCAACGCGATCTACGCGGTCGTCCTCGGTGGCTTCTTCGGTCCGGGGGATTCGTCGAGCATCGAGTCCGTGGGCTTCGGGATCGGCGGCACCGATTGCGACCTCACGACCGTCGGGAGCACCTTTGCGCCGGCCGATCCGATCCGCTCCGTCGCCGAATTCTCGCCGGAGCTCCCAGCCGGCACGGTCATCACGATGCGCCTGTGGCCCGGAGGCCATCGGCGAGTTCGACATCGTCCCCTGAGGAACCCTCCGAACGGAGTCGTAACCCGCCGCCGATACTGGGCCGGTGCGCCAAACCTCGGACGTCGTCATCGCTGGGGCTGGGATCGCCGGGATCGCCACGGCCTGGCAGATCGCCCTGCGGCTCGGGTCGACGACCGCGGTGCTCGTCGACCCGCGACCGCCGCTGTCACTGACCAGCGATCGGCCCGGAGCCAACTACCGCGACTGGTGGCCGCAAGCGTCGATGGTGGCGCTCGCCGATCGGAGCATCGCGCTGACCGAGGGTCTGCTCGCGGATGGGGCGGCGTTCGAGATGAACCGCCGCGGCTACCTGTACGTGACCGCCGATCCCGCGACTGCCTCGCGGCTGCCGGACGTGATCGCCCGCCATCTCGCGGCAGGGGTCGCGTCCCAGGACGCCGATCTGCTGGGCCCGACCGATGTCTCGGCGCGTTTTCCGCACCTCGCGACGGACCTTCTTGGCGCTATCCATGCCCGACGGGCCGGAAGCCTCGACACGGTCGGCCTTGGCCGGGCGATGCTGGCCATCGCGCAGGCGCGCGGCGTCACGGTCGTTCGCGGCGCGGTCATCGCGACGACGGTCGCGAAGGATCGCATCACGGGTGTCACCATCTCGACGCCGGCCGGGGACGTTACGATCGCCACGCGCCGGTTCATCAACGCGTCCGGACCGTTCGTCCGCGACCTTGCGCGCCGCCTTGATGTCGAAATCCCACTCGAGACAGTGCTGCGCCAGAAGGTCCTGATCCGCGACCCGCTCGCAATCGTGCCGAGGGACGCGCCATTCACGATCGGACTCGATCGGACCGGCGACCAGCCCGCGGGCGTCCACATCAAGCCAGACGGCTCGACCATGGACGACACCATCAAGCTCGGTTGGGCACGGGACCAGGTGCCGAGCGAGCCGATCGTCGACCAACCCTGTCCGCACGAGTTCCCGATGGAGGTGCTGGCGCGCGCGGCGACGGTCGTGCCCGGGCTAGGCGCCTACCTGGACCCGCCGCCGCGGATCGTCGCCCACGATGGCGGCTTCTACGCCCGAACGCCCGATGGCCTGCCGGTCATCGGTCCGCTCGGCATGGATGGCGCCTACGTCGTCGGCGGTCTCGCCGGGTTCGGCTCGATGGTGGCGTGCGCCGCAGGAGAGCTCGCGGCGGCGTGGGTCCTCGGCGAACGCCTGCCGCACCTGGCGGGGGACTTCGACCCACGACGGTTCCGCGACTCGACACGCTGGGGCCACCGCATTGAAGGCGTGCAACCAGCCGGCGAATTGTGACCCGTCGTTCGGCAGCCTTACGAATGGTCCGGGACCCAATAGGATCCGTACGGGGGCATCTG
>DAIOXD010000246.1:0-2355 GCA_036758145.1 Candidatus Limnocylindrales bacterium | reverse complement strand
CACCGGCGCCCACTGCCAAGCCCACCGCGAAGCCAACCGCCGCGCCCGTCCCTCCCCCGACCGGGCACAAGGTCGTGCACAAGCTCCACCACCCGAAGAAGCCCCATCACCACAAGCCACCCACCCACGGCCCGCACCAGCACGACCAGGTCGTCGACAAGGCACAACGTGGCGGTCATCGGACGCTACGTCGGTTGCGCAGGCGTCACCGCTCGGACTAGGCTCCCGTTTCCCAGGCCGCGACCGCGGCGTCCGGCATCGATCAGGAGAGACCCGCATGGCGCCGTCCGATCCCCGGCAGACCAAGTTCGTCCTCGATGAATCGCGTATCCCGCGGGCCTGGTACAACATCGCGGCGGACCTTCCGGTGGCGCCGTCGCCATACCTCCACCCGGCAACGCTCGCGCCCATCGGGCCGGACGATCTCGCGCCCCTCTTCCCGATGGCTCTCATCGGCCAGGAGGTTTCGGCCGAGCGCGAGATCGAGATCCCGGAGCCGGTCCGGGACGCATATCGGCTCTATCGCCCGAGTCCGCTCTTCCGGGCGCACCGGCTCGAGCGAGTCCTCGATACGCCGGCGCACATCTACTACAAGTACGAGGGCGGGAGCCCGGCCGGCAGCCATAAGCCGAATACCGCGCTCGCCCAGGCCTTCTACAACAAGGAGCAGGGCGTCGAGCGGCTCGCGACCGAGACCGGCGCCGGCCAGTGGGGAAGCGCCCTGGCGTTCGCGGGTGCCTACTTCGGCCTCGCGGTCAAGGTCTACATGGTCCGCGCGAGCTACGACCAGAAGCCATATCGACGGATCCTGATGGAGACGTACGGGGCCGAGGTCGTGGCCAGCCCGTCACTGACCACCAACTACGGGCGCTCGGTCCTGGCCGAGACCCCCGACACCCCGGGCTCGCTCGGGATGGCGATCAGCGAAGCGGTCGAGGACGCGGCCACCCGGGATGACACGAAATACGCCCTCGGATCGGTGCTCAATCACGTCCTCCTCCACCAGACGGTGATCGGTCAGGAAGCGATGGAGCAGATGGGGATGGCGGGCGAATCGCCCGATGTCGTCATCGGTTGCGCGGGCGGCGGGTCGAACTTCGCGGGCCTGACGTTCCCCTTCCTGGGTCGCAACCTCCGCGAGGGAGCGAAGCACCGGATCATCGCCGTCGAACCCGAGGCGGCACCGAGCCTGACCCGGGGCGTCTACGCCTACGACTACGGCGATACGGCCAAGATGGCGCCCGTGGCCAAGATGCATACGCTCGGCCACGACTTCATCCCCGAGCCGATCCACGCCGGCGGGCTGCGTTATCACGGGATGTCGCCGCTCGTGAGCCTGCTCAAGGAACACGGCGACATCGAGGCGCGGAGCGTCCACCAGCGTTCGAGCTTCGAGGCCGGGGTCATCTTCGCCCGTGCCGAGGGCATCCTCCCGGCACCCGAACCGACGCATGCGATCCGCGTGGCGATCGACGAGGCGATGGCGGCGAAGGAGGCGGGCGAGGCCCGGGTCATCCTGTTCAACCTTTGCGGTCACGGTCACTTCGACCTGTCCGCGTACGAGCGCTATCTCGACGGATCGCTCGAGGATTACGAGTACCCGCTCGAGAAGGTCGAGGCCGCCCTGGCCTCGCTGCCCCGGGTCTGACCCGGGCTCGACCGCGCGATGCCCAAGCTCTCGTGCTGGTCATGCGGGCGCCAGATCTATACGGTCGCACCGCTCGAGGCACTCTTCCTCGAGGAGCGGCGCTGTCCGCGCTGTGGTGCATTCCTCAACTCGGATCGACGCGAGGCGGAACGACGGGTCGAACATCGTCGGAAGAACGCGAAGGATGACCCCGGTCCGCCACGCCCGAAACGCAGCCCGAAACCCAAGACGGCAGGCAAACCGGGGGGCAAGGCGACAGGCAAGGCGGTGAGCAAGGCGGCCGGCAAGGCGAAGGACGAGACCGCCGAGGACGCGGAACGACGCCTAGCGGAACGGCGGATGCGGCGGCGCCGAGGCACGGCGTCGTCCTAGTCTGGCATCGCGACGATTCCCGATGATCGAATCGGCCGATCGCCCTTCGTCTCACCGCCGGACGCGCCGGCTGCGATACTCGCGACCATGCACGTGGGGTTCATCGGCTTCGGTCTGATCGCCGGTTCGATCGCGCGTGCCGTCCGAGCGAACCCGGCGACCGCTTCGTGGACGATCGCCGCATGGTCGCCGTCGGGCGAAGGCCCGGCTCGCGCGAAGGCCGATCGGGTGATCGCCGTCGCCGCGAAGGCGCCGGAAGCCGTCCTCGCCGACGCCGACCTCGTCATCCTCGCCGCCCCGGCGACGGCCTGCCTGTCGCTCATCGATCAGCTCAC
>DAIOXD010000245.1:0-2371 GCA_036758145.1 Candidatus Limnocylindrales bacterium | reverse complement strand
GCTCGCGCCGTGCCGGAGCCCGGCGTGACGTAGCATCCAGAGAGCCATGTCCG
This sequence comes from Candidatus Limnocylindrales bacterium, assembly GCA_036758145.1. GTDB lineage: Bacteria > Chloroflexota > Limnocylindria > Limnocylindrales > CSP1-4 > SPCO01. The sequence continues at coordinate 2,318 of DAIOXD010000245.1, read as the reverse complement.
CGCTCGCCGAGCTCTACCGCACGCTGAGCTAGCGCGATGCCGGGTACTACGCCGACGCCGCGCCGCATCCTCGGCTCGGCGCTGGCGGCATTGACGGTGGGCCTCGGTGCGGCCAGCCTGATCGCCGGGTTCAGCACCTCGTTTCCGCTGCGCCTGCTGCAGGGGCTGGTGGTGTTCGGGGCGGGGGCCGTGATCATCGGCGCTGCGGCGCTGCTGGTGATGATCCGGCTGGCCGGGTGGCGCGATCCGGAGTCAGAGGCCGACTTCGAGGCGCTCGTGCAGCGGACCGAGCGGCTCGCCGCCGATGACTCGTGGGGCGACACCGAGGACTACGAATCCTCGGACGAGGACGACGAGACGGGTATCGACCCCTATGACGAGGATGACTTCAAGCTGCTGGTCCGGTCCGCGCTCGATGACCTGCCGCTCGAGTTCCACCGGGCGCTCGAGCACGTGGCCGTGGTCGTCTCCGATGGCGGCCGCCGGCGGCGCGCCTACGGCCTATACGAGGGCGACACCGTCGCGCGTGACTACTTCCACGACCGCATCGTGATCTTCCGGGACACCCTCGTGCGCGATTTCGGGCACGACCCTGACCTGTTGAAGGCCCAGGTCACACGGACCGTCCGCCACGAGCTCGCTCACCACCTCGGCTGGGACGAGAATGGAGTGCGCGGTTTAGGGTTATGAATAGGGGACCCCTGACGGGGCCTTGTGATTTCGTCTTCTCATCCCCCCGAGCAGGAGCCATACCGAAATGCCAGAAGCAGTCATCGTCGACGCCATCCGCACGCCGATCGGCCGTGCGATCAAGGGTTCACTGAAGACGGTTCGCGCCGATGAGCTCGCGGCGATCCCGATCCGTGCGCTGATCGAGCGCAACTCCGACGTCGACTTCGCCGAGACGGTTGACGTGCTGATGGGCGCCGCGTCGGGTATCGGCGAACAGGGCTACAACGTCGGGCGCAACGCCGCCCTGCTGGCGGGCCTCGACCATCACGTTCCCGGCTGCACGGTCAACCGCTTCTGCGCTTCGTCGCTGATGACCATCCGGATGGCCTCGCACGCGATCAAGGCGGGGGAGGGCGATCAGTACATCGCGGCCGGAGTCGAGTCCGTCTCACGCGCCGGGCTCGGCGCCGGGATGATGGACGGGGCCAAGCATCCGAAGCTGAACGGATCCGAGGGCTCGCTCTATGACGTGTACATCCCGATGGGCTTGACGGCCGAGAACGTCGCCGAGCGCTGCAACGTCAGCCGCGAGGCGCAGGATGAGTGGGCGGTGATCTCGCAGTCCCGCGCGGTCGAGGCGCGGGACTCCGGCCATTTCGACCCGGAGATCGTTGCGGTCACCGTGCCCGCTCACAAGGACAAGGACAAGGAGGGCAACGAGATCGACGTCGAGGAGACGGTGGTCGACAAGGACGACGGGCCGCGGGCCGGCACGACGATCGAGGTGCTGGCCCAGCTGAAGCCCGCCTTCCGTGAAAACGGGACCGTCACGGCCGGCAACTCCTGTCCGCTGAATGACGGTGGCGCTGCCGTGCTGATCATGTCCGACGAGAAGGCGCGGTCGCTCGGCCTGACGCCGAAGGCGCGGATCGTCGCCTCCACCGTGGCCGCGATCCGCCCGGAGATCATGGGCCTCGGCCCGATCCCCGCGATCAAGATGCTGCTCGAGCAGACCGGCATGTCGATGGACGACATCGACATCGTCGAGATCAATGAGGCCTTCGCCGCCCAGATCGTGCCCTGCAAAGAGGAGCTGGGCATCTCCGATGAGAAGCTCAACCCGTTCGGCGGCGCGATCGCCCTCGGCCACCCGTTCGGGATGACCGGCGCGCGGATCATGACGACGCTGCTCAATGGCCTGCGGAAGCGCGACGGCACGTTCGGGATCGAGTCGATGTGCGTGGCCGGCGGGATGGGCCAGGCGATGCTGGTCGAGAGGCTCGCGTAGCGCTCAGGGTCCTGAGCCGGGCCGCGCTGCTGGTGCTCGCCGGCGTGCTGCTCGTGCTCGGGTCCGCCGACGCCCACGAGGGCGACCCGAACATCGACACGGTGATCCTCGGCGTGCGTCCGGCGCTGCCGGGCGTCGAGGTCGATGTCGTCCAGAACATCGTCCCGGCGCTCTCGCTGCGCAACAGCTCCCGGTCCGAGATCGAGGTCCTCGATCGCTCGGGGAACCCGTTCCTGCGGATCGGGCCCCGCGGCGCCGAGGGCAACCTCGGGACGGCGGCGTTCTATCGCTCGGCCGCGCCGTCCGGCGCCGCCAGCGTGCCGGCGAACGTCGCCGCCGGCCGGGCTCCCACACGCTG
>DAIOXD010000244.1:0-2436 GCA_036758145.1 Candidatus Limnocylindrales bacterium | reverse complement strand
TTTGCCGCGAGCTCGTCACGCAGGCGGTCGGAGGCGGCGAAGTCCCGGGCCGCCCGAGCGGCGGTCCGGGCGTCGAGCAATGCGACGAGCGACGGCTCGAGCTCCGAACCTGGGTCGGGCAGGATGGCGAGGACGCGATCGAGGTCGCGCAGCATCTCGAGCGCCCGTGCCGCGTCGTCGGTCGAGAGCGAGCGACGCTCGATCCGTCGGTTCAAGTCGCGGACAAGGTCGAAGACGACGGCCAGCCCGGCAGAGATGTTGAGGTCGTCGTCGAGGGCATCGCCGAAGGCCGTCCGGGCGGCGGACAGCGCCTCCGGCAGCGTCGGGTCGCCTTTCGCCGTCTCCGCGTAGGCTCCCAGCGCCGATACGGCGGCGTCGAGACGCTCGAGCGCGGCGGCGGTCGCGACCAGGGACTCATCGGAGTGGTTGAGTCCGGCTCGATAGTGGACCGAGATGAGTGCGAGCCGCAGGGCTCGCGGCGAGACGCCGCCTGCCAGCAACTCTCCCACCCGGGCGATGTTGCCGGTCGATTTAGCCATCTTCGCGCCACCCATCCGGAGGTGGGCGCAGTGGAGCCAGGTGTTGACGAAGGTCCGCCCGGTCGCCGCCTCGGACTGGGCGATCTCGTCCTCGTGGTGCGGGAAGATGAGATCGACCCCGCCGGTGTGGATGTCGAAGGACGGCCCGAGGTGGGTCATGCTCATCGCGGAGCATTCGATATGCCAACCGGGTCGCCCGGGACCGATCGACGACGGGAAGGTGGGCTCCCCCGGTTTGGGACCCTTCCACAGGGCGAAGTCGCGGACATCGTCCTTGCCGTACTCGTCGGCCTCGACCCGCTCGCCGACCCGTAGCCCGTCGGGATCGAGGCGGGCCAGCCGGCCATAGGCGGGCCACGACGCGATCCGAAAGAAGATCGAGCCATCGTCGGTGCGGTAGGCATGCTCGCGCTCGAGCAGGGTTTCGATGAGCGCGACGATCTCGTCGATGTGGCGGGTCGCCCGCGGCAGGATATCCGGCACGGTCATCCGGAGCGCCGCCGCGTCGGACAGGAAGGCCGCGAGGTAGCGCTCCGCGAGCGCATCGATCGTCTCGCCGGTCGCTGCGGCGCCACGGATGATCTTGTCGTCGATGTCGGTGATGTTCATCACCCAGGTCACCGTCTCGCCGCGCCAGCGCAGGAAGCGGACGAGCAGGTCCGCGAAGAGGAACGACCGGAAGTTGCCGATGTGGGCCGGCCCATACACAGTCGGGCCGCAGGTATAGACCCCGATCCGGTCGTCGCGCAATGGGACGAGCGGGCGCGTCTGGCCGGACAGCGTGTCGTGCAGCCGGATGGTCACAGCACCGCCTCGACCGTGGCGATCGCGAGCGCCGAGATCGAGCGACCGGCGCCCTCCGCTCCATCCAGGTTGCCGCTCGAGGCCTTGACGTTGACGGCCGACGGATCGAGGCCGAGCAGCCCGGCGACCGAGTCGCGCATCGGCTCGAGATGCGCCCCGAGCCGCGGTCGCGCGCCGACGACCGTGACGTCGACCGAGACCGGACGCCATCCGGCGGCATCGACCCGTCGGCGGGCCTCCTCGAGGAGGCGGCCGCTGGCGATGCCGAGCGGTGTGCGCGCGTCGGCCGGGAAGAGGCGACCCAGGTCCCCACCCCCGGTGGCGCCCAGCAGAGCGTCGGCGAGCGCATGGAGAACGACATCGCCGTCCGAGTGCCCAGCCAGGCGAGGGGCACCCGTGATCTCGACCCCGCCGAGCACGAGCGGCATCCCGGGCCCGAACGGGTGGCTGTCATGCCCGATCCCGGTCCGGACGTGGCTCGTCCCGGTCAACCCGGCGGCCACGCGACGCAGGTCGGCAGGGAGCGTCACCTTGAGATTGCCTGGATCGCCGGGGACCACATGGACCGCGATGCTACAGGCTTCGAGCAGGGCGGCCTCATCGGTGAAGGTCTCCGGGCCGCTCGCGGGGAACCGGCGATACGCCTCGCGCAGCAGGTCGCGCCGGACGCCTTGGGGAGTCTGGGCGGCGCCGAGATCGGTGCGGTCGACCGTCTCGGCGACGCGGCCCGACTCGATCCGCTTGAGCGTCTCCGCGACCGGGACGATCGGCACGGCCGCTCCCTCGCGGGCGGTCGTCGTCGCGACGGCTCCGATGAGCGCGGAGCCGACGAGCGGCCGCGCCCCGTCGTGGACGAGGACCACGCCGGTCTCGTCGGGTGCCGCCCGGTCGAGCGCGACGAACCCCGCGTGGACCGATTCCTGGCGACGTTCGCCACCCGCCACGACGTCGACGACGGCCGCTGGCAGCCAGGGCGCGGCCGCCACCGCCGCCCGACGATCCTTCGTGGTCACCACGACGATCCGCACGACTTCGGGTGCGGCGGCCAACGCGGCCAGCGTCCAGGCGAGCAATGGGCGTCCGCCGATCTCGA
>DAIOXD010000243.1:0-2536 GCA_036758145.1 Candidatus Limnocylindrales bacterium | reverse complement strand
GTCCCGGGTCCTCGAGTCGGTCGTTGTAGCGCTCGTCGCCGTACAGCGTCGCGGTAGTGGGCGAGAGCTCGAGTACGGCCTCCCAGAAGCGGTCGGCCAGGTCGTTGACGGGCGTCAGCTCGTCCTCGGAAACGATCACGCTCGGGTCTCCTGTGGAGCGCGGACGCCGTCGCGCGCGGTCGTGTCCTGTCGCCGCTAGCCTAACGCGGCCCGGCGGGGGCCGTCGGTTCAGGACCCGAAGAGCGGCATCTGCTCCCCCGTTCGCTCGACCTCCGGGTCGAGCCCAAGGTACGGCTCGAGGTCCGCCAGGTCGAGCGGGTCGCGCCCGAGGAAGGCGCGCAAGTGGTTCGATTTGACGATGTGCCAGGTGCCGGCGTCGAGGGCCGCCCGCAGGAGGGGCGATCGTTCGAGCTTGTAGCGGACCAGCTCGGTCCGCTCCGGGGCGATCACCAGGAACCGGATGAGCGACTCGTCGGGAGGGATCCGAGCGTGGCGACGGAGCACGGGCTCGCCAAGCATCGCGGTCCACTCCACCTCGAACAGGAGCGCGACCTTGTCCCGGACATACCAGATCGCATCGACCTCGGCCAGCCCCTCGCCGTGGCTGATGCCGCCCAGATAGGCCCGCTGCTCACTCGCGTCGAGGAGGTCTCCGAGCACGCCCGAGCCATGGCGCCGCGTCTGTTCGCGACTTCCGATCCAGACCCGCATCCCGAGGCGATGTCCGCCCTCCGCGATCACGGCCAGGAGCTCCGTATGTTCCTGGCTTCGGCGCAGGAGATCGTCGCCGGTGATGACCCGCCCGGGCGTGCTGGCCAGGCTGCGATAGCTGTCGAGGCAGACCCGGACGAGGCCGTCATCCGGGAGGTCGTGGCCGCTGTAGAGGGACGCGATACGCTCGAAGAAGGCCGTCTCGGTCATCGGGCCCGCGGTCGAGAGCAGGCTGAAGACCGCCCATTCCACCCGGTCGGCAAGCGGCGTAGCGGCCCCGGCGAGATCGTCGGGGTCGGTCAGCCACCAACGGCCAGGCTCGATCTCCTCGAGGCGACGTTGGGTCGGACGCCCGAGTTCGTCGCGGATCAGGCCGAGCAGCCGTTCCACGGGATCGGTCGGGACCTCGCGTCCCGCACCGGTCCGGCGTGGGCGACTCGAGGCGGTCGGGGGCGGCGACGCCGCAGCGTCGTCGGAGCCGGCGACCGAGGTCGCCGCCGTCGCATCGTCTGCGACGTCCTCGGCGGGGTCTTCATCGGGCGGTTCATCGGGCGGTTCATCGGGTTTGGCGGCACGAGCGGGACCATCGCTCGCCAGCGTCGCGGTCGCCAGCCGACGCAGCTGCCCGGCCCGATCGAGTCCGACCAGGATCTCGCCGAGCAACCGTTCGAAGGAGGCGGGCTCTCCGCGGGCCTTCAGGGTCTCGACGGCCATCTCGGTCACCGTTCGCGCCGTCTCGGTCGCGGAGAAAGGCCGGTCGTCGAAGCGCTCGGGTGGCGCGAAGAGCCGGGTCGACGACACGATGTCGGCGTCGCCCGCGCCACCGGGGATGGGTTCGAGACCGACATTCGCCCGCGTTCGTGGCCCGGGCGGCATGAGCCCGCCCGGCGGCAGGAGCTCCACGAGCGCTGCCGCACCTTCATCGGCATCGTCCAGACGTGCGCCGAGCAGACGGTAGCCGGCCGTCGCGCCGGCGAGCACGACCGAAACGATCGCCTCCGGACCGCCGTCCACCAGCTGGATGACGCGGCCGTCGCGGGCCATCGCCGGCTCTACGGCCTCGAGCGCCCTGGCCAGTGCGGTCGCTTGCGAGCTCCATGGCGGACGGAGCGAAGCACCCGCGAGCCCCTCGATCGGCAGCAACGCCGCTGCCTCGCGGCCGAGCACCCAGGCCGTGCCGTGGTAGGCCGCGGCGAGCCGCTCGAGGTTCGGACGTGTCGGCGGCTGACCGAGTACGAGTCGGATCTTCGGCGTGGCGGCCTTTCGCCCATAGGCATTCGGGTCGTCGCGCAGCGTGAGCAGGCCGCTCGGCCCGTTCAACACGAGGACGGCCGTCGCTGTCCCTTCGCCGAGGCTCCGCAGGTCCTCGCCCAGTCGAGCCTGGACCGGCCCGGCCGTTCCACCCTCGAGGCGCTGGATGAAGCCGCGCACCGTTCGGAACGAGTCCTCGAAGGCGTTCCACGGGTTTCGCTCGCGGAATTGCGTGGCGGTGCCCGGCCGCACGTGGCCGGACGAGACGCGCAGGCTCGACGCCCGGCCGGACTGCGTGGCGAGGCGGCTGGCCGGCAGGATCGCGTGGAGGAGCGCGAGGCGGAGCGCCGCGAGCAGCGGCGCCGCGCGCAGGTCGCCCTCGATCCGCTCGAGGATGGCGCCCAGACTGACCAGCTGGCGTCCCGTGTGCAGGTCGAGCAGCTCGTCCGGCAGGCCTTCCGCACCGGCCACCTCGGGAAAGCGAGCCAGCAGACTGGTCCGCATCGCCGCGGCACCGACGTCGGCGGTGGCCCGCCGGAGGTCGTCCGCATCGAGTGGCGCCTGACGTTGTTCC
>DAIOXD010000242.1:0-2592 GCA_036758145.1 Candidatus Limnocylindrales bacterium | reverse complement strand
CCTCGGTACCCCTTTTTGGATGGTTCCGATCAAGCGGAACGATCGGCCAGAACGCTCCGTTTCACGGCGACCGGCGGGCACGCGTCAGGCATCAGGTGTTGTCGACCTTCAGCGACGCTGCCCGGCGGAAGTCGACGCCTAATAGCCATGCGGTGATGCGGCCGTGATTGCGATGATCGAGCCGGTAGACGCGAACTCGCCCGTCGATGCGGGAACGGCTCGAGATCACGAGTCCCGCGTCGGACAGGAGGCTGAGTTGGCGGCTGATCGCGGGGCGGCTCAAGCCCAGTTCAGCCCCGAGGCTGGATGGTCGCCTGGGGGCAACGGCCAGCGCGGCGACGATCCGACGCCTCATCGGATCTGCCAGAAGCTCGATGCCGGCTCCGTTGCGCTTTGGCATGTCACCAGGATGCGGACCGTCCCTTCACTCGGGCTCACCCGGGGTTCGCCGCGATGGTTCCGCTTGATCGAAAGCATCCGAAAAGTGCCTCCGCCGAAGGTGCGTCCGCCGAAGGTGCGTCCGCCGGAGGTGCGTCCGCCGGCGCAGCTGCGACCCTACGCCTCGAACACGACGCGGCCGTCCATGATCACGATCGAGGGGCGCGCGGTGGCCAAGGCGCCGCCCGGTTCGACGGGCTCATCGATCGCGGCCGCCGGGATGACAACGACGTCGGCTCGCTGGCGGACGGTGAGCCTTCCGCGGTCGGTTTCGCGCGCGGAGGTGGCCGGATCCAGGCACGCGGCGCGGATCGCGCGCTCCAGGGTCAGCGCCTCGCTCGGCCCGAAGGGCGGCGTGCCGGCCGGCCAGCGGGGATCCTCCCGGCGGACGGCCAGGGCGATCCCGGGCCACGGATCGAAGGGCTCGACCGGCGCGTCGGTACCGAATGCCAGGACGGCGCCTGTGGCCGCGATCGATCGCCACGTATAGCCATTCGTATCGGCTCGACTGCCCCACAGCTTGCGGGCCTGCGTGGCGTCGCTACCGAGATGGGCAGGCTGGACGCTCGCGGCGATCCCTCCGGCAGCGAACCTGCCGCGATCGGCCGGGTCAAGGAGCTGGACGTGCTCGAGCCGGGGCATGAACGGGACGCGCGGGGCGGTCGGTTCGAGGGCGCCCAGAGCTGCCCGGACGGCGGCGTCGCCGATGGCATGGATCTGGGTGGCGATCCCGCCCGCGGCGGCTCGGTTCGCCAGTTCGCGGAGCCGCTCCGGTTCGGTGTTCCAGACACCGCGTCGCAGGTCAGGGGCGAGCGGGCGGTCGGGCTCGGGTTCGATGTCGCTCAGGAGCGCCGCCGTGCGCGATCCGAGCGAGCCATCCGCGAACAGTTTCTGCCAACCGACTCGGGCGCGACCGTTCGGATCGGCGCCCAGGATCGCTCCACTTCGCAATCCGCCGGCCAGCGCCGTGTCGAGCGCATCGTCGGAGAACGATGCCATGACCCGAAGCGGCAGACGACCGGTTTCCGAGAGATGCGCGTAGGCCGGATATGACCCCTCGAGGTCGGGGTCGGGCGCGAGGCCCCCCGGATCATGGACGGCCACCACACCGAGCGAGATCAGCTCGCGCGAGATCGCAACGATCGCGGCCTCGAGGTCGGCGCCAGCGACGACCGGGATGTGAACGGTCAGGAGCTTCGTCGCCGACTCGTGCAAGACACCCTCGGGTCCGCCATCGGGCCCTCGCCGGATGACCCCGCCGGCGGGATCGGGCGTCGAGCGGTCGATGCCGGCGATCGCGAGCGCCGCGCGGCTCGCCAGTAGCGCGTGATGGTCGTGCGCCCACAGCGCGGCCGGGCGACCGGGGGCGACGCGGTCGAGGCCGGCGGCGGTCGGCCAACCGCCCCAACGGTCCGAGTCCCAGCCGTGGCCCTCGAGCCAGGTCGAGGCGTCAGGCATCACCTCGTGGGCCGCCCGGATCCGGGCGAGGCCCTCGTCCAGGGTCCCGGCACTCGTAAGGTCGACGTGGCGGGTCGCGACGGCCGCCCTCGCCAGATGCAGATGCGCGTCGGTCAGCCCGGGGAGTGCCACCTCGTCTGGCGCCAGCGCGATCCGTTGCGTGAACGGGTCCGATCTCGTCTGGAGGTAGACCTCGGAGCCGGCGAAGGCGACGCGGCCGTCGCGGATCCCGATCGCCTCGACCCACCCGAACCCGGACTCGCCGGCGAGCGTGGCGATGCGGCCCGTGATCAGGGTGTCGAGCGGCACCGCGTCAGGGTAGCGGGTCGTCGAGGAGCGCCATCAACCCCGCGCGATCGAGTCCGGCGCCGAGACCCAACGCCAGCGCGACGCGGGCCTTGACCGCGCACAGGTGGCCGACCGGGAGCGCCCCGGCCTCGACCCATGTCGCGCCGCCGCCCGGGAAGGCATAGCCCGCGCCCGCCCGACCGGCCGGGCAACGAGTGGCCAGAGCCACGGGGATGCCAGCCTCCATCGCCCGGACCGCCGCCGCGAGCAACCGCGGATCCGTGTTCCCGGCGCCGGTCGCGGCGACCACGATCCCGTCCGTGCCGGCCGCCACCGCCGCGTCGAGCAGCGAGCCGTCCATCGCGACCGTGGCCGTGATGAGGTGGACCCGCTCGGCCGCGCGTTCGG
>DAIOXD010000241.1:0-2742 GCA_036758145.1 Candidatus Limnocylindrales bacterium | reverse complement strand
GGCCGATCCCGGACGCCCTTCGCGCGGCCGTCACCGCCCGCTGAAACCGGCGTTGGCCGGGCCCGGCGCGGTGCTATCCTCCCGCGCAGGTCAGGCGCCTGGTTGAGGGATCCGGCGCGGATCGTCCCCGGCGTCCGTGCGTTCTACGTGTGTCAACTCCAGAGGACAGCTCGCATCCCCAGAAGGTGCGGTGGGAGGAGGAGATCTCGTGGCGGGACCTGCCAGTTCGTCGAGTGATGTCGCGGCGCGCGACGACGCCCATCTACGATCACTGGGCATCAAGCCCGAGCTCTCTCGTACGCTCGGCTTCCTGTCCAACTTCGCGGTCGCGTTCAGCTACATCAGTGTGTCCACGGGGACGTTCACGAACCAGGCGGTCGCCTTCGGTGTGGGCGGGCCCGCGATCTTCTGGGCATGGCCGCTGGTCATCCTGGGTCAGACGTTCGTGGCCCTGAACTTCGCCGAGCTTTCCAGCCATTTCCCGGTTGCCGGATCGATCTACCAATGGTCGAAGCGTCTGTCCAATCGGACCCTCGGGTGGTTCACCGGCTGGATCTACTTCTGGGCCGGTGTCATCACGGTGACCGCGGTAGCGGCCACGGTGCCGCTTGTCCTCTCCACGATCTATCCCGATCAGATCAAGCTGGCCGACCCATCGCCCGTGCCGGGTCTCGATATGCAGTCCTTCATCGGACTCGTCGCGCTGGTCACGACGACGGTGATCAACCTCATCGGCGTCCGCCTGCTCTCGATCATCAACAACATCGGCGTCGGGGCCGAGATCCTGGGCATGCTCGTCTTCGCGTTGATCCTCCTCTTCTTCGCCAACCATCAGCCGGTGTCCGTCCTGTTCGACACCTCGTTCACCAGTAACCTGGGTGACGGGAACTACACACCGGTCTTCCTTGTCGGCATGTTCATGGCGCTCTTCGTCGTGTATGGCTTCGACACGGCCGGCACCTTCGGCGAGGAAACCCTCGACGCGAGCCGACATGCGCCGCGCGGCGTCCTCTCGGCCATCTGGCTGTCGGGAATCGTCGGGGCCGTCTTCCTCCTCGCGGTCACGCTGTCGTTCAAGGACATGGCCGCGGCCGTGGCCGAGGGGCAGGCATTCGGCTTCCCGATCGCGACCACGATCAAGGACAACCTGACGTTCGCGCTTGGCGGACTTACATTGGGCGATCTCTATTTGATCGTCATCCTCATCGCCGTCTACGTGTGCACGCTGGCGATCCAGGGTGCGACCGTTCGGTTGATGTTCTCGATGGGCCGCGACCGCCGGCTCCCATTCGGCGGGACCTGGGGCCATGTCAACCCGCGATTCCGGACCCCCGCCAACGCCGCGGTGGCCGTCGGACTGCTTGCCGCCGTCCCGTTCGTCGTGACCGGGGCCGGCGCCGCGATCTACATCGCCATCGCGGCGACCGGGATGATCTATCTGGCCTATTTGCTGTGCAATATCGGTGTGCTCGTCGCCCGGACCAAGGGCTGGCCGCACAAGGGCGCCTGGTTCACCCTTGGCAGCTGGGGCACGATCATCAACATCCTGGCGCTGATCTGGGGCGGCGTCATGGTGGTCAATATCGCCATCTGGACGGACCCGGCGATCTTCGGTGCCTTCGGCAACGACCTTCGCAACACCTGGTCGAACCCGTTCATCAACACGTTCGTCAAGATCGGCGGGACGCTCCAGGACGGCCTGCCCGCCTGGCCGATCTTCGAGACGACGGTCGGCGCCGTGCTCCTGGTCGGGGCCCTCTACTACATCGTCGCCCAGCGGGGCAAGCTCGACGCGATGCAGCTCGAGGCCGACGCGGCGACCGGCGAGGCAGTCATCGGCTAGGTGACGGACGACCCTGTCCTGCGCGGGGAGGTCTACGACGAGCTGGTCGGGGCCATGCAGAAGGTCCCCGAACTGGCCGGCCGGAGGCTGACCCTCACCGCGCTCTCGGGCGGGATCACCAACCGGAACTTCCGGGTCGATGCGGCCGGGACGGATGATCGTTGGGTCATCCGCCTGGCCGGCAACCACACGCACCTCCTCGGCATCAGCCGGGAGGTGGAACACGCGGCCACGGTCGCGGCCGCGGGAGTCGGCGTCGGGCCGGAGGTGACGGCGTTCATCCGGCCGGAGGGCTACCTCGTCACGCGGTTCATCGTCGGTTCGCCCGTGACGGACGAGGCGGTCCATCAGCCCACGACGCTCCGTCGGGTCGCGGACTCGCTTCGCCGGATCCACGACGGCCCGGCCATTCCCGGTCTCTTCATCCCGCTCCGGATCGTCGAGGCGTACCGGGCGCTCGCGATGGCCCGCGGCGTCCGGATCCCGGCGGAGTACGACGCCGCGTCCGCGATCGGCCGGCGCATCGAGCTCGCACTGCTGGCCAACCCGATCGAGCTCCGGCCGTGTCACAACGACCTGCTCAACGCCAACTTCATCGACGACGGCGCACGTATCCGCATCATCGACTGGGAGTACGCGGGGATGGGCGACCCGTTCTTCGACCTCGGCAACTTCAGCATCAATCACGAGCTGACGCCCGACGAGGACGAGATCCTGCTGACCGCGTACGACGGCACGATCCGGCCTGACCGCCTCGCTCGCCTGACCCTGATGCGGATCGTCTCGGACTTCCGCGAGGCGATGTGGGGCGTCCTCCAGCAAGGCGTCAGCACGCTCGATGTCGACTTCGTCGCGTACGCGTCTGGCAGCTTCGAGCGGTTGCTCGCCAATGCCGCCGC
>DAIOXD010000240.1:0-2753 GCA_036758145.1 Candidatus Limnocylindrales bacterium | reverse complement strand
TCGGCGGCCGCGGGGTCGAGCCGGCTGCGCAGGGCGGGCATGGCCCGATGATAGTCGGCTCGAACCTCGGGTCAGCCGGGATCGCCGGCGAGCGCGCGTCGGTCGGACGCCACCGCGGCAACGCCGATGGCGGCGATCCCGAGGACGACGGCGAGCCCGACCCCCTCGACGGTCAGTTGGCCGCTGCCGCAGCCCGATCCGAGGTCGCCAAGGTTGAGCGTCCCAGAGTCGGTGTTCGTCGCAGGCGTCTGCGTGTAAATGACGCTCCCATCCGGCCCGGCTCGAGCGACCCAGCACGTCGTCTGCGTCAAGGCGAACGGCGCGACCAATGCCGCGACGCCCAGGAATACGATGAAGATGCCGGCGATCGCCGCTCGCCAAGAGGTGTCGATCGCCCTGGCACTGGAGCCGACGGCGACGAGCAGGAAGGCCGGGACGACGAATGGGATCGTCACCCCGCTGAAGGCGAGGAACGACTGAGCAAGGCAGAGGATGCCAGCGGCGATGAGGACCGGGCGCGATAGCCCGATGGCGCCGATCGCCGCGACGGCCGCCGGGACCATCAGCAGGATCACGAGGAAGATGGGTCGAGGGACCGTCTCGGGCGGCGAGAACTCACCAGGCCCTGCGCCGCCCGCGACGGCCGAGATCGCTCCGACAACGATCGAATATGCCGCGATGATCGCCGCCGCTTCGAGCCCACGCCTGCGAGTGCCTGCCGGACCCATGATCAGATCACCCAGCCGCGCCGAACGAGACACCAACCAGCGGCACGCACAGGAGCGCACGCGCCCTCATGCCGGGCACCGCAGGTCCGCGAGTCGAAACCCGCCCGCGTCGGGGAGTCCGCGGGCGATCACCTCATCCGAGAATGGTGTCCTCGGAACGAGGTCGGCGGGCGGCCAGTCCGCGAACGGTAGTGGCTCGACCACGCCCTCGGCGAGGATGCGGACCTGGGCACGCGAGATAAGCGGGATGCGCATCGTCCACTCCGCGGCTCGGGCGATGGCAAGCTGGGCAAGGATCGGGAGTCGGATGAACAACGGTCGTTGGCCGGTCACGTTGGCAACCCGCCGGACCGCCGCGCCGAGCCCCATCTCGTCGGGACCGAGGACCGCGATGGTCCGATCGGCCAGACGCGCGTCGCCGAGCGCGGCCGACTCGAGCAGCCGGGCCACGTCATCGACCGCGACGGGCCGGACCGGTCGCTCGTGGAGGCCAACCAGCCCGAAGACCGGAAAGGTGTAGAACGCGTGGCTCAGGTGGTCGAGCATGTGGTCACCGCGACCGTGGATGACGCCGGCCTTGAAGATCGTCCAGGTCAAGCCCGACCCGCGGATGAGCTCTTCGGCGGCCCATTTCGAGCGGTGGTAGGCGGTCGGGCCATCGGCTCGAGCGCGCAGGAAGCTGAGCATCACCAGCCGTTCGACGCCGGCAGCCTTCGCGGCGCGGATGACCGCGGCCGTGCCATCGACATGGACGGCCTGGTAGGTCTGATCCCCGAGTTCCCGGTTGATCCCGGCGCAATGGACGACGGCCTCGCAGCCGTCGAAGACGAGGGCGAGAGCGACGTCGGTGGTTTGGCGGTCGATGACGCCCGCAGCGATCGGGTACCCGCTCCGCCGCGAGACGACGACGACCTCATGCCCGACGGCCTCGAGCCGCGCCGCGAGATGGCGCCCGACGAAGCCTGTCCCACCGGTGATCGCGATCCTCGTCACCTCGTTGTCCCCTTGCCGCGGTCGAGGGGTCCGAGGGCCTCGGCCAGGGCCTCATCCAGATCAGGGTGGAGGTAGCGATACCCGAGCTCGGTCGCGCGAGCCGGCAGGACCCGGCGCGAACCTAACGCAAGGATGGACGACTCGCGCATGGTCAAACGGATCGCCCATGCCGGGACCGGCAGCCACGACGGCCGGTGCAGCGTCCGGCCGATGGCCTTGGCGAGGTCCGCCTCCCGGACCGGGGTCGGAGAGACGCCGTTGACGACGCCGCGGTAGCGTGGGTCGGCGATCGCCGTCTGCATCAGACCGATGACGTCGTCCCGGTGGATCCAGCTCATCCACTGCCGTCCGTCGCCGAGCCGTCCGCCCAGGCCGAGTCGGAAGGGCAGCGCGAACAGGCGCATGAGCTCCGTGCCCCGGCCGATCACGAATCCGGTCCGGAGGATGACGACGCGGACGCCGAGCGCTTCGGCCGCGAGGGCCGCGGCCTCCCACTCATGCAGGACATCCGCGAGGAACCCGCCCGCCGAGGGGGTCGCCTCGGTCGCGGGGACGACGTCCTGACCGGCATAGGCGTCGCTGCCGGAGATGCTGACAAGGACGCCCGGCCGCTGCGCCGCCTCGACCCGTTCGAGACCTTCGATGATGGCCTTCGTGGGTTCGACCCGACTCGCGCGGATGCCCCGTCGGCGGCCCGCCGTCCATGGCAATGGGCCGACGGGGATACCGGTCAGGTTCACGACGGCGTCGGCGCCGGCGAGGATCGCGGCGAGACGATCGGCCTCGCCGCGCGCTCCGGACCAGCGTTCGTAGCTGATGCCGTCGTGCGGGACCGGCGGGACGCGCCGGGTCAGGATCACGACCTCATGGCCGTCAGTCACGAGCGACGCCGTCAAGGTCCGGCCCATCATCCCGGTCCCGCCGGCTATCACGACCTTCATTCACGCCCCTGGGTACACGTGCTACTCTGGTATAGCAAGTTATGGACGCTAAACCCGCTACTGTCAAGTCGCACGTAATCGATGGCGGTGC
>DAIOXD010000239.1:0-2761 GCA_036758145.1 Candidatus Limnocylindrales bacterium | reverse complement strand
CTCGTACGGCGACCGGGTGATCGCGTCGGAGGTCGACGTCGTGCTGGGATCCGGGTTCCTGCTGACCGTCCACGATGGCGTCTGGGATCCGCGGACCGCGCATCACATCCAGGGCGGCGTCGGCCCGATCCTGGCGCGCGGCCCCGACCATCTCCTGTGGGCCATCGCCGACGACCTCATCGATGGCTACTTCCCGTTCGCCGACCGGATCGGCGACGCGATCGACGAGGTCCAGGACCAGGTCATCCGCAAGGCGACGCCCGACACGCTCGAGGCGCTCTTCCTGCTCAAGCGCGAACTGATCCAGGTCCGCCGCGCGATCAGCCCGGTCCGTGAGGTCTTCAACCAGTTGACGAACCGCGACGAGCAGCTGATCAGCGAGGACGAGATCGTCTATTTCCGGGACATCTACGACCACGTCATCCGGCTCACCGACGAGCTCGACAACTATCGCGAGCTCGCGTCATCGACCCTCGACGTCTACCTCACCCAGGTCAATAACAACCTGTCGGTCATCATGAAGCGATTGACCGGCGTGACCGTCATCGTCGCCGGGGTCGGCGCGGTCGCCGGGATCTTCGGGATGAGCGAAGCCGGCACGGCGCTCGGCGGCGCCGAGGCGCCCGGGTTCTGGCTGATCACCGCGATCACGATCGCGCTGGCCGCCGTGGCGGCCGTCGTCCTGCGCAGGATCGACTGGATCTGACCGGGGCCGACTCGCGCTCGAGGGCCGTGGCGATGGCGGACAGGGCGCGGGCCGCGAGATAGGGCGACTCCAGCACGACGTCGGCCGCGGCCCGGACCTCGTCGGGCATGCCGTGCGGGCCGGTGACCGCCACCGCCAGGCCGTCGACGATGATCCCTGCATCGCGGGCGGCCCGCAGCACGGCGAACCCATCCGCATCGCTCAGGTCGTCGCCGAAGGCGACGACGACGGCCGGCCGGAGGTCCGCGAGGAGTCCCTCGAAGGCCTCGCGCTTCCCACCCGCGGTGCGCGGTCGCAAGTCGACCACGAGACGACCTCGATAATGCGCCAGGTCGTTCTCCGGGAGCTCGCGGTTCACCTCGGCGATGGCGGCCTCCACCGCGGCCCGCGCCGCGACCCGGTCCTCGGCCTGGCGGACATGGAACGCGACCGACGGACCCTTGCGCTCGACGAACAGCCAGGGCGGCCGGCCCAACGCCTCGGGGACGCGCGTGGCGAGGATCGCCGCCGGCGCGTGCGACGCCTCATGCCCGGCACGGAACGTGGTCACGATGCTCCCCGGGCCGCGGCCGCGCGGGAAGGTCCCTGTCTGCAGGCCGTGGTCGCCGAGGTAGGTGATGCCGCCGACGCGGACGCGTCCCGCGACATCGGCCGCGGTCCGGCCGGTCAGGATCGCGACGGCGAGGCGCTCCGGTCGGGCCTCCGCCAGCCGGGCCAGCCGGCGCAGGGCGCGCCGAGCGAGCGGGACGATGACAGCCGCCCCCGGGTCCCGCGAGCCCTCGGCCAGGGTGCCATCGAAGTCGGCCACGACGAGGAGCCGTCCGGTCCGCGACGCCAGTCGGCCGATCTCGGCCACCCCGGCGCGCCCGGCCGCCGCCGCTGGGGCGTCGGTCAAGGCTTGACGTCGACCCCCGGCAGGATCGTCTTCAGGCCCTTGGCCATGATGTCGGGACCGATCCCGCCGAGCGCTGCGTCGCGGATGATCCCGTCGGTGCCGACCCAGAAGTGGACGGGGTACGCAAGGGCGTCCCAGGTCGTCGCGGCCTTGCCGTCGGCGTCGAGGCCGAGCGGGAAGGTGGCGTTGAGTTGTTTCGCAAAGCTCGCTACGGCGCCCTCGTCCTCCCGGACATCGACGGCGACGATCACGAGTCCGTTGGCCGCGTAGCGCGCGGCGAACCCGTTCATCAGCGGGAACTCGTCCTGGCAGGACGGGCACCAGGTGGCCATGAAGTTGATCCAGACGGGCTTGCCCTTGAGATTGGCGAGGTCGATCGTCCCGCCCCCGACCTGCGGGACCTGGAGTGGCGGTGCCGGCTCACCGATATGGAACGCCCCGCCGCTGGCGACCGCTGACGCGCTCGGGACCGCGGAGGGCGTGGCCGACGCTTCGGCCGAGGCCGAGGCGACTGGCGACGCAACCGCGAGTGACGGGACGGCGATCGACGGCAACGGCGCGACCGGGGCGAAGGCGACGATCCCCCCGAGCACGACCGCTGCCACGACGACCCCGACACCCAGGCCGGCGACGACGGACAGACGGGCCCACATGGCCGGAGCGTACCAGTACGAGCGGTCGACGGCGCCTTGCAGGGACCGCTGCTACCATGCCGGTCCGATGGCCTTCCTCGCGGAGCGGATCCGCACGCGTATCATCCCTGCCCTCCTGACGGCGGCGGGCGTCGCCTTCCTCGCGGCGGGGATCCTCTCATTCACCGCCCCCGTGGCGGCCGATCCGAACCCGACCTCGTCACCGAGCGCGGACCCGGCGGTCGCCGCCACACCCAGTCCGCTCATCACCCTGCCGCCGCTCGGATCGGGCGGGCCGTCAGCCTCGGCACCGGCGATCCCGGCCGATCGGGTCGTGACGCGCGTCCGTGTCGCCGCCCTCAACATCGACCTGCCGGTGATCCGCAGCGCGACCGTGCCGTGCGGGGTCGCGCTCGAATACCTAAATCCGCACCTCGGCCAGCCTGGCCAGGGTCGCGCGACCTATCTCTACTCGCACGCGCAGGCCGGGATGTTCCTGCCGATCCTGACCGCCTCGATGGTCTCCAA
>DAIOXD010000238.1:2133-2765 GCA_036758145.1 Candidatus Limnocylindrales bacterium | reverse complement strand
TCCCGATCCCGAGCTCCCAAGCGACCAGGACCATGTTCTGCGCGGCCCGTCCGAGGTCGAAGGCGATCGACATGGGCGCCCCCGGCGCGGCCGGGTCGGGGCTCACCAAGGCGATCGCCACGGCCGCCCCCGCGAGGTGTCCCGCGGTGGGCCCGACCGCGGCCAGCTCCTCGAGGTGCGCCCGGTCGCGGCACACGATGAACGTCCAGCGCTGGAGGTTCTTGCTGCTCCCCGCCCGTCGACCGGCGCGCAGGATGCGATCGAGATGGCCGGGTTCGAGCGGCCGGTCGGCGAAGCGCCGGATGACGCGAACCGTCGAGATGGCCGCCCAAACGGGGTCCTGGTCGGTCGAGCTCATGGCTCACCGGCGGGCGCCGCGGGGATGCCCTCGGTCTCGCGATCGAACGAGCGCGTGTGGGTCGCGCCCGGCAGCGCGATCCCGGCGAGCGTCCGAAGACCGCTGATCTCGCCTTCGACCGCCGCGAAGGCCACCTCGCCGGCGGGGATCCGTTCGGCCGGGATGGCGGCGGCAAGGTCGGCGGCTGTCGTCGGATCGAACGGCCCGCCGAGCGCGCGGGCCAGGAACCCGGCCACGGCCCCGGCCACGACCAGCCACGGCGCACGCATCATCG
>DAIOXD010000238.1:0-2123 GCA_036758145.1 Candidatus Limnocylindrales bacterium | reverse complement strand
GCCACGGCCCGCCGATAGCCCTCGTCCTCATAGAGCCAGGAATGCTGGCCGCCGTCGACGCGCAGCGTCTCGACGACGGCCGGCCTGGGGACGCCCGCGCGACCCGTCCGCGCCGCGGCAGCCAGTCGCGCCATGTGCCCCACCGGGACGACCTGGTCATCGACCCCGTGGGCGAGCAGGACGGGTCCGCGGTAGCGCGCGATCGCGGCGGCCGCGCTGGTGCTGGCGACGGTATGGCCACGTGGCCGGAGATAGACGTAGGTCGTCAGCCAGGCCAGTGGATAGGCGATCAGGTCGGTGAGGGGCAACCGGGCGATCCGGAATGTCTGGCGGGTCAGGCGATATGGGTCGGCCGGGCCCGACGTTGCGACGAGGGCCGCGACGCTCGGATCCGCGGCGGCCGCGAGGATCGCGCCGATGGCGCCCATCGAATGGCCGGCGATCGCGCCGATGGTCACCTCCGGCTGCTGCACCAGTGCGTGGAACGCAGCGAGCGCGTCCGCGCCGAACTCGCCGCCGCTCAACGGCAGCGGGTCAGGAGGATTGGTGCCGTGGCCGCGGACGTCGAAGGTCAGGATGTGGAACCCGGCCGCGTGGAGGAAGAGTGCCATGGGCAGCGTCCTGTCGCGGGCGGATTCCCAGCCGTGGATGAGGACGACGCCCGGTCCGCGCGCACCCCCGCGCGCCGGGATGAACCACGCGGGGAGCGAGACGCCGTCCGACGTGATGAGCATCGATTCGTAGGACAGGCCGACGTCGGCGGGCGTGATCATCGGCGGGTTGCGGCGGGGAAAGCCCGCCCGAACGCGATAGGCGAGCGCGAACCGATACGCGAGCCCGAGCGGGGCCAGCGCGACCGCCGCAGCGATCACCGTTCGACGGATGGATGCCATGTGATTAGGGGACGGCAGGCGGGCGTGGCTGTCAAGTCCGTCGCCTCGGCGAGCGGGGCCAACTGCCCTACACTCGATGCGTGGCGAAACGTGACCCCCATGGGGTGCTCGGCGTCGAAGCCGGGGCTTCAGCGACCCAGATCAAGGCGGCCTGGCGCCGTCTCGCCCGGACGAACCACCCGGACCTCACCGGCGACGACCCCGCCGCCTCTCGCCTGGCGACACGCCGGATGGCCGAGATCAACGATGCCTACGCGGCGCTGACTCGCGATGGCGGCGCTTCGCGCAACGGCCGGGGAGCGCGTCCCGATGACACCCCGTTCGAACCCGGCGTCGTTCGGCGTCGCGGTGGGCCCCCGCCACCCAAGCCCACGCGCCCGGTGACGGGTCGTGTCGACATGAGCGGCGTCTACCAGCCACGGAACCAGGCCATCGGCAACACGGCGGGCCGGACGCCCCTGCGCGGGCAGCCACCGAAGCAGACCGACATCGTCGGCCGCGAGCCCCTGCGCGCATCGACACCGACCGGCCCCCTCGTGCGCGATCGAGTCCGAAACTTCCGGCGCCCGCCGGCGCCCTCGCTCGAGGCGGCCGAGGCAACGGTCATCCCGTTCGGCAAGTTCCACGACCACACCCTGGGGCAGATCGCCGCCTTCGAACCGTCGTACATCGACTGGGTCGCGGGCACCGTCAACCACGATCCGGATCTCGTCAGCGCGGCACGAGTCATCCAGGCCGATCTCGACCGTCGAGGGGTCGCTCGTCGGGTCCATCCGACCACCGAGCACCGGGCGACCACTCCGCGCAGCGCCTGATCCGGCCCGACCAGCCCGGAACAGCGAGATCGCCCTCCGATACCGGAGGGCGACCATGGCGCGGATGAATTCGGATGACTGCTGCCGCCCCGACGGTCACCAGGCCTGTTGGCCGATGTCCAGTTATTCGGCTCGTGAACCGGACCCGGGATCCTTCGTCCCGAACCTCCTCGGGTCGAATGTCCGTTTCCAGTTCCGTGACCGACGCCCCAGGTAGCTCCCGGTTCGATCGCGGGGTGGCGTGGGCAGAAGGTACGCCTCGCGGCTTCGGGTAGGCAATGGCACCCTCGTCCCGTTTCGAGGTCGTCGAAGGTCGGGCGCGTTGACGCACCGGACCCGGACGCTCGTACCAGGTGTCAGGTGGCACCGGGCGCCGGAGGCGAGGCGCACGGAGCCGGGATACCCTTCGTGCGTG
>DAIOXD010000237.1:0-2785 GCA_036758145.1 Candidatus Limnocylindrales bacterium | reverse complement strand
GCAGTGCGTCGATCGTGCTCGATTACCCATATGCGTACGTCCCGGCTTCGCCGTACCTGCTGGAGCCAACGGTCGCCCATTAGGGGCGAGCGCCTCAAGCGCGCGGCGGCGCCACGACCCGGAGATGGCCGCACTTGACCGTCAGGTCGATCGGGGTCGTGCCGGCATCGGCCGAATCGATCCGGATCGACAGCGGGCGCCGCGATGCCACCCGAACGCGGGCCGCTCGGTGCGTCCTGACCCGACGCTCCGGACGGCGCTCGCCGGTTGCCGCGACCAGGTGCCTGACCAGCTCGAGGCGACGGGAGCCGTCGAAGACGACGACGTCGAGCTTGCCGTCGTCGAGGCGAGCCTCGGGTGCGACCGGGATGCCGACGCCCGCATACGGACCGACCGCGACCGCCAGCCCCAGTGCCCGCGTCCGGATCTCGCCGCCGTCGAGCTCGAGGAGTATCCGCGTCGGTCTCGACCGGATCGCCTCGCGGATCAGGCGAACGACTTCGCCGAGGCGCCCACCCTCGGCCTTCTCGGCGATCTCGAGGACCTCGGCGTTCAGGCCGATCGAGGCCATCTCGAGGAACGGTCGGTCGCGGGCCCAGCCGACGTCGGTCGCCCGGATCTCACCGCTCCCGAGCAGCCCGGCTGCCGCGTCGAGATCGCGCGGGATGCCGAGACTGCGGGCGACGTTCATCGCCGTGCCGGCGGGCAGGATCCCGAGCGCGGTCGAGGTACCGAGCAGCTCGAACGCCACGGATCGGACGGTCCCGTCGCCACCGGCGGCCGCGACGACGTCATAGCCCTCCGCCACCGCTGTCCGGACACGCTCGGTGGCACCCGCCTGGTCAGGGCTCACGAAGACGTCTCCATCGAGGTGATGGTCGGCGAACGCCCGGCGCAGGTCAGTCTCGTCGGTCGTGTTCGTCGGCAGGCCGGCCTTTCTGCCGGCGTTGGGATTGAAGACGACCAGGATCCGGCGCTGCGTCACCGTCGCGGGGCGGGCGGAGGCAGGTCAGCCGTGGTGGCCGTCCGACCGAAGAGCTCGACCAGCGCGAGCAGATAGGCCAGCCCGAGGAGCTAGGGGGCGGCGACGTCGGTCGCCCAGTGGTGGCCCTGCTGGATCCGGCTCGGACCCACGAGCGCGAGCAGCGCGGCCAGAGAGGCCACCCCCGCGTCCCGCACCAGCGGGCTCCGGATCTCGACGGAGATCAGGTAGGCGAGGAAGCCATAGAAGCCCACGTAGGTCAGGACATGGCCGCTCGGGAAGCTCGAGCCGCCGAGGGGCGCGACGACGACCTGGACCTGGGGCGGCAGCGGCCGCGGCCGCCGGACGACGGACTTGACGATCGTCGAGATCAACGCGCCGCCCCACGCGGCCAGCTGGAATGCCGCCTCGCGCCGGCGGCCGCGCGCGAACCAGCCGCCGATCACGAGCGGCGGGATGATCCGGCTCTGGGGCGGAAAGCCCGGCCACGAGGCGGCCCGCATCACCGAAGCGAGCACCGGCGAGCGGCCCTCCTGCATCTTCAGCGTGATCGCGAGATCGAATGCCGCGCTGTGCTTCGCGCGAACGCTCGCGAAGATCGCGGCAAAGCCACCGAGCGCGGCGATCAGGATCCGCCGAACGACGGGATGGATGTCGCGCTCGCGCCGCGCGGCGAGGTGGGGGGCGCGATCAGGCTCGGAGCTGGTGGGATCGTCGGCGCGGACATCGCCCGAGGCTAGTCGCATCGGCGACGGACCCGTGTTTCGCCGCCCGTCCTCGAGCCTCGCGGTTGCGTTGCGCCTGGTCCGACTTCGTGCGCCGACACGCGTCAGCCAGCGTTGGCCTCCAGGCCGATCTCTGTGCCGGGATCGCCCGGCTCCGAGGCGAGATCCACGTCGGCGAGACGGCGCCAGCGGGTTGCGAACAGCCACGCGACGGCGTAGAGGAGCGCGACCACGATCAGGAGCACGCGGTAGCCCGTCAGCAGCGCGAGGTACTCGAGCGCTCCGCCGACCATCGCGCCGAGGAGGTTGCTCGCGAAGGCCATGTCCGCCGTCTTCGTGTCGCGGAACGAGTACGTGAAGACGAGGTTCGCGAGGAATACGGGCGTGAACGCCAGCGCGGCCGCGAGTAGGTAGCGGAGCCAGGCCGGGTTGATGAGCAGCGACTCCGGCGGTATCGCGAGCGCAACCGCCAACGCCACGAACAGCAACCCGTACAGGATCCCGGGCCGCTGCAGTCGGAGGCGGGCATTGACGAGGATGGCGGCCAAAACAGAGGCCAGAATCGCGAAGAACGCGAGGGCATTGACGAACCACGTGGAGCCGAAGAGGAGGCTGAAGCTCACGAGGCTTCGCGTCTCGAGCAGCAGGAACGCGGTTCCGAGCACGAAGAAATGCGGGCTGAACCGCCGGAGCGTCGTCCCGCCGGCCCGCGCCGCGAGGGCGACCGCCAGCACCGCGATCCCCACCACGAAGGCCAGTGCCAGCAGGTAATACGGCGCGATGTCGGGGACTCGGAGGTACAGGAAGGGCCAGTCGTCCGTGGCCGGCTTCGGCGCGGGGGCGTCGATGACCGGCAGCGGTTTGACCGTGTCGCCCGGCGGTGCGGCTCCCCCGAGCGCGTCGATCATCGGACCGGCGGCCAGGATCGCCATCTGGGCGTCGAAGGTCTTGAGGATCGGCGGCCCATGGAACGCATCAGTCAGCATCCCGCCGATCTTCGTGACGAGCCACGGCTCGCGGTAGTAGTTGTAGAGGACGAAGACCCCGGTCGGAGTCAGGTGGTCGCGGACGCTCGCGA
>DAIOXD010000236.1:0-2838 GCA_036758145.1 Candidatus Limnocylindrales bacterium | reverse complement strand
CCCGCGGCCGCCGGATCTACGGGCATCTGCTCGTGATGGCGATCATCAACATCACCATCCCGTTCCTGCTGATCACCTGGGCCGAGCGATCGGTCGAGTCGTCGCTCGCGGCGATCCTCACTTCGCCGGTACCGCTCTTCGCGATCGTCCTGTCCTCGCTCTTCCTCGCCGACGAACCGATGCGGGTCAACGGCGTTGTCGGGCTCGTCGTCGGGTTCGTCGGGGTGGTCCTGATCACGAGCGGCGGATTGAGCGGGCAGGGGTCGTCCATCGCCGGTGAACTGGCGTTGCTCGGGGCAGCCGTCAGCTACGCATGCGGGGCCGTCTATGCGCGGCGCAACGTGCGCGGCCTCGCGCCGATGATCCCGGCCGTCTTCCAGGTGACGTTCGCCGCGATCATCACGGGGGTGTTGTCGGTCCTCTTCGAGCACCCGTGGACCGCGCGACCCGATGGGCAGGCGATCTTCTCCATCCTGTGGCTGGGCATCCTCGGGTCGGGGCTGGCGTACCTGTTCGTCTTCCGGCTCTTCGCCGCCTGGGGCGCGACGCGGACGACCCTCGTCTCGTACGTGATCCCGGTCGTCGGGATCGTGTTGGGCTACCTGGTCCTCACCGAACCGGTCGATGAGCGGATCATCTTCGGGACGGCACTGGTCATCGCCGGGATCGGCCTCGTCAACAGCCGGTTCGGGCGGCGGCGGGTGTTCGGTCGGGTGACGCGCGTCGAGGCGACCTAGGGCACCGTCCGCCCCACTGGCCCCGGATATCAGGTTCATCGATAAGGATGGCCGTCAGCGAGCGCGGCCAAGCTGGATCCGCGACGGAATCACGCAATGGCCAAGCGCGGCGCAGCCCGATTTGATCAGCCAGCCCGATATCGATGAAGGGCGAGCCCGTCGTCGCGGCCGATGTCGCCTCGGTATTCCGCTGAGTCATGAGATTGGCCTCGAACGAGCGTGGCCACGGCCGGTTTCTGGCGGATTCGACACCTGGCCGAGCGTGCAGAGCGTGATTCTCATTACCCAGCGGAATGTGGAGGACGCGCGAAATGTCGGGGGCGGCCGAACGCGCCTGACATGGCTCAGCTCGCAACCGCCAGCAGGAGCGCACCGCCGACGATCAGGACGGACGCGGCGACCCGTCGGAGCGCCTCGGAACGGTCGGTCGCCTCGCCCATCCGGACCGAGCCCCAGGCCGCCGCGAAGACCGTCGCCGACTCGCGGAGTGGCGCGACCCCGGAGAGTGGCGCCACGCTCAGTGCCACGAGGATGCAGAGGTACGCGGCGAGCGTGAGGTATCCACCGACCGCAGCCCGCCGTGCGGCCTCGGGGCCGTAGCGGAGGAGGTCGCCGCCGGCCACGAAGGCGACCCACAACACGAGCACCACGGAACACGTCGCCCAGAGGATCGCCGCGTACGGGAACGGGTCGATCTGGCGCGTCCCGACCCGGTCGATCGCCGTATACGTGGCGATCATCACGCCCGTGGCGAGCGCGAACAGGATCGCGCTGTCGGCCGCGGCGGCGCGGACCCTGGCCCCGCCCTCGGCACCGGCGCCACCCCCCGCGCCCGCGCCACCCGCTGCTGCCTGCGCGGCATGGCCCGCCGACCGCGCAGCCGCGATCGCTCGCCACGGCCGCTGCAGCCACAGGAACCCGACGAGCAGCAGCACGACCCCGACCGACCCGGCCACGCCCAGCCGCTCGCCGAGGACGCCGACCCCGAACGCGACCGCGAGCAGCGGCGCCGTCCCACGTGCGACCGGGTAGACCACGGACAGGTCCCCGCGCTTGTACGCAGCGGAGAGCAGGATGAAGTAGGCCGCCTCCACGAACCCCGACGCGATCCCCAGCACGATCCCCTCGATCGGCAGGGCGACCCGGCCCTCGATCCACCACACGGCGATCCCGACCGGCACGATGGCCACGGACGCCGCCAGCATCCCGATCGTCGCGGTGCGCAACGGATCGCCGGCGGTCTTGAGCCGGACGTTCCACGCCAGGTGGAGGACGGCCGAGACCGCGACCAGGCCGATGATCCAGGGGTCCACCCCCCGGACGTTACCTGCCGATGTCCCGCCGCGTCAGCCCGTACGCGCAGAGCGCCACGCCGCCGACGACCATCACCACGGCCACCACGAGCCCGACCGGATCGAAGACCCCGGCGATCGGATGGCCCATGTGCCGGTAGAGGGAGAGCTGGAGGATCGGATCGGGGAGTTTGAGGGCCGGACCCAGCGTATCGATCAGCAGTGTCGCGATCACCAGGACCGCGGTCACGCCCGCCGCCAGCGACGACCGGACCAGCCCGCCGACGGCGAGGCCCACGCCGGCGAACGCCGCGGACGCGAGCCCGAGCACCCCGATCCCCATGACCGGTGCGACCACATCGGCGGCCTGGCTGGCCACCGCGATCGCGATCAGCACGGCCACGACGACCGTCATCACGGCGATGGCGGCCAGCACGCCGAGGCCGCTCAGCACCGCCCAACTGACGCGCGAGCGAGGTGTCGCCAGCACGACCTCGAGCCGGCGACGGCCTTCGTCGCTCGCCCAGCCGGCCAGGAATGACGCCCCGGCCAGCCCGAGGATGAACGACCCGAAGCTGGAGAACGTCAGCTCGAGCAGCGCCGAGGGCTGCGCCAGGTCGAGGTCCGGATAGACCGTCGCGATGAGCGCCTTGATCTGCGGCAGCGTCGATAGCATCTGGCTGAACGCGGCGGACGAGGCGACGATCAGCATCCCGTACAGCCCGACGCCGAGGCCCCACGCGATGGCGATGGCCGCGCGGTCGGCCAGCTGCCGGCTGAACGGGCCGCCCACGCCTCCCGGCATCGAT
>DAIOXD010000235.1:0-2863 GCA_036758145.1 Candidatus Limnocylindrales bacterium | reverse complement strand
GACGCCGGGTCCGTTGCTCGACGAGGCGACCGCCTGGCTTCGGGCCGCAGCTCCGGCCGGTCGGACGTCTGGACCGACGGTGGCGCGAGCCTACCTGCCGCTCGCGACCGGACTCGGCGTGATGCTCACCTCGCACGCGCGCGTCGGATCCGCGACCATCCGCCGGCTGGCACCCGACGCGCGGTTCGACGCCGGCCCGATCCTCGGCGGTCTCTCCAGGATCGAGGGTCGCACACCCTATCTGGTCTTCGCGCCGCGGGATGGAGGGGCCTTCACGCCGGGCGTCTACGCCCTGTCCGTCGAATGGACCGATGCGCTCGGGAGCCATGCGGGCACATGGCACGTCGAATTGCGACCCGGCCCGGTCGCCCCGGGCCTCGGCATCGACGGCTGAGCCCGACCCGCCTCGGCTATCCTGCGGTCATGCCACGTCTGCTTTCGCGCAAGATCCCGCTGGCGGAGTTGCACTGCCATCTCGGTGGCGCGGTGACCCCGGCGATCATGTGGGGGATCGCGCATTCGCAGGGGATCAAGCTGCCGACCAAGGACTACTGGGAATTCCGCGACATGATCACGGTCTCGTCGCGGCGCAACCGCTCCTTCGACGGGTACCTCCAGCTGTTCCACTGGACCGAGCTCATCCAGAGCTCCCCGCTGGCCGTCGAACGCTCCGTCTACGAGGTCGTCGGCGGCGCCTATCGCAAGAACAATGTGACCACCATGGAGCTCCGCTTCAACCCGATGAAGCGGAACCGCGGCGGCGAACAGGACCTCGACCACATCATCGCCGCCGCCGTCCGAGGGATGGACAAGGCGAGCCTCGAATATCCGGTCAAGCCCGGCCTGATCTTCTGCCTCGACCGCGCCTTTCCGTATGAACTCAACGAGATCATCGTCGAGAAGGCGATCAGCTGGCGCGATCGCGGGGTCGTCGGCATCGACATCGCCGGCCCCGAATCGGCCACCTTCCGCGTCGCCGATTACCGCCGGCTCTTCCGCCGCGCCCGCCAGTACGGGCTGGGGCTGACCGTCCACACCGGCGAGTCCGGGCCGGTGGAGGAAGTCGCCCGAGTGGTCGAACTCCTCGAACCGGACCGTATCGGCCACGGCGTCAAGGCCGCCTACGACCCTCGGGCGATGGCCATGATCCGCGATCGCGGCATCGTCCTCGAGATCTGCCCGACCTCGAACCTGAATACACGGGTCGTCTCGGGTTGGGATGAGTTCCGCTGGATCTTCGACACCTTCCGCCGTAACGAGGTCCGCTTCACGATCTCCACCGACGGCCCCGAGATGCTCAAGACCTACATCCGTGACGAGATGACCCAACTGGGCCGGCTGGGCATCCTGTCGGTCACGGACCAGGAAGTCGTGGCGGCCACCTCGCTCGCCGCTTCATTCGTGCCGAACGTCAGCGACGTTCCGGCCCCTCGCCTCGAACCGGCCTCAAGGGTCGCCGTCGAGCGCGAAGAAGCCTGACGCGGGGCGGCCGGGAGATGGCGCCCGCTAGTGCTCGCTGATTCGATAGGAGCAGCAGCGATCGCCCGAGGCGATGTGCTGCTCGCGGACGACGTCCGCGCCGAGGACCTCGCTGAAGAGCTCCAGCTCGTTCTGGCAGGCCATCGGCGAGCCCTGGGCGACGTGGAAGATCGCGCAATTGTGCTCTCGCAGCCGGATCGTCCCGTCGGGGCTCAGGACCGCGTCCGAGAGGTAGCCCTGGTCGGCCTGGATGACCGCCAGCTCGCGGACCCGATCGACGAGTGGCGCGTCGGGCGCCACGTGCTCGGCCATGTGCTCGCGCACCCGGTCGCCGAGCTGCCGCCGCCGCGCGGCGAAGACCTGTTCGAGGAGGTCGTCGCCACCGACCGCGCCGATCGCTGCCAGGAGGCCGGATGCCAGGGCGTCGTAATTCGTCGGGAAGAGGTCCTGGGCGTCGGACGTGACGTCGTACAGGTGCCGCGGGCGACCGACCCCGTGGCGGACCGTCTGGCGACTGACGAGCTTGGCCGTCTCGAGCGCCCGGAGCTGCTGGAGGACCCCGGTCCGACTCGCACCGAGGCGCTCGGCCAGCTGATCGGGTGAGCTCGGGCCATCGAGTCGAAGGCGCAGCAGCAGGTCGCGCCGCAGGCTCGAAGGACCTCCGGACGCCCGGCCCCCGAAGGCCCCGGGCAGGGGGTCGTGGGCGTCGAGGCGCAACATTGGCTCCCTCATCGGCGAAGGCTAGCACCGGTCCCCGACGGGCGCTCGGTCGGTGATACGCTCGTGCCCATGGACCTCGATCTCTCCCCGGAGCACGTCCTCCTCCGCGACACCATCCGCGACTTCATGCTGACCGAGGTCGCTCCCATCATCGACGACCACGAGCGTGCCCGACGCTTCCCGAGCGAGATCGTGAAGCGCATCGGCGAGCTCGGCTGGCTCGGCATCCCGATCCCCGAAGACGAGGGTGGGGCCGGCCTCGACACGCTGGCATACGCGATCGCCGTCGAGGAGATCGGGCGCGTCTGGGGCTCGCTCGGGCTCATCGTGGCGGCCCATACGAGCCTGGGCTGCGGCCCGCTCCATCTCGCCGGTTCGCCCGAACAGCAGCAGCGCTATCTCGTCCCGATGGCCAGGGGAGAGGTACTGGGTGCATACGGCCTGACCGAACCGGGCGCGGGCAGCGACTCGGGCGGCACCCGAACGACCGCGCGCCACGAGGACGGCCCCGACGGAGGCTCCTGGGTCCTCGACGGCGGGAAGCGGTTCATCACCAACGCCGGCCAGGCGGGGACCTACGTCGTGACCGCCCGGAGCGGATCGCGCGACGACGGGGCGGCCGAGATCAGCGCGTTCATCGTCCCGTCCGACACGCCGGGCTTTT
>DAIOXD010000234.1:0-2874 GCA_036758145.1 Candidatus Limnocylindrales bacterium | reverse complement strand
GCGTCGGCGCGAGCCGAGCCCCCAGCCGCTCCCCGCTGAGCCGTCGCGCAGCGAGCTGGCCGGCGATCGCCCGCGTCGCGCGGTCGAGCAGGAGCCCGACCCGTTCCCGAGCGACCGCGAGTTGTGCGACAGGACTCAGACGGTCGAGCGCCCGCCGCTCGGCGACGACCTCGCGTGTCGTTGCCCGCAGGCGGGCGGTCGCGGCGCCATCGAGCCGTCGACCGGCACTCCGGATGGCCGCCTGGAATTCCGCCCGGTCCGGGACCACGACCTCCGCCGCCGCGGACGGCGTGGGCGCTCGGACGTCCGCCGCGAAATCGGCGAGCGTGACATCGGCTTCGTGGCCGACCCCGCAGACGACCGGGATCGAGTGCGCGACGACCGCCCGCACGACCGCCTCGTCGTTGAACGCCCACAGGTCCTCGAGCGAGCCGCCACCGCGGGCGAGGATCGTGACCGCCGGTGCCTCGTCGGGTCGACCCGCAGCGAGGCGGTCGGCAGCGTAGCGCTCGACCTTGCGGAAGGCGGCGACGAGGCTGGCCGGCGCCGAATCGCCCTGGACCTGAGCCGCGATCAGGACGACCCGGGTGAGCGGCCAGCGCCGACCGAGCACATGGCAGATGTCCTTCCAGACGGCACCGGTCGGGCTGGTGATGACCGCGATCGTGGCCGGCCGCGGTGGCAGCGACCGCTTCCGCGCGCCGTCGAACAGGCCCTCGGCGGCGAGACGCGCCTTGAGCGCCTCGAACCGGAGGGTCAGGTCGCCGAGACCGGCCGGCTGGATCGATTCGACGTAGAGCTGGAGCGCGCCCTGTGGCTCGAACAGGTCGATCCGGCCATGGGCCACGACCCGCAGGCCCGCCTGGGCCTCGAATGCGGACCGGACGCGCTGGTCGCGGAACCAGACGCACTGGAGCTGGGCCCGCTCGTCCTTGAGTGCGAAGTAGGCGTGGCCGGCCGACGAGACGGTCACTCGCCCGATCTCGCCCTCCACCCACAGATCGGCGAGGCGCGGATCCTCGCGCACGGCCCCGCGGATGGCCCGGGTGACCTCACTGACGCCCAGGATCCGGACACCGAACGTGCCAGGCGCCGCGAGGGGCCCCGACGCCCCCGGCCCGGGCCCGACCGGGCGAAGCCGAGCACTCGGGTCGGCGGGGTCGGCCGGGACTGCGTCCCAGCTCGGGAGCGCCCAGTCGGGCGGCTCGGTGTCCTTCACCTAGACCCTGGTCTGGTATTCCCCGGTCCGGGTGTCGATCCGGATCGTGTCGCCCGGCTCCACGAAGATCGGGACCTGGACGACGAGCCCGGACTCGGTCTGGGCCGGCTTGCGGGCGCCCGACTGGGTGTCGCCGGCGAAGCCCGGTTCGGTCTCGACCACCTTGAGGTCGACGGTGACCGGCAGTTCGACCCCGATGGTCTCGCCCTGGTAGCTCGTCCGGTCCAGGGTCATCCCGTCCTTGAGGTATTGGGCTGCCTCGCCGAGCTGCTCGGTCGTGAGGATGAACTGGTCGTACGTATCGTTGTCCATGAAATGGAAGTCGGTCCCGTCGCGGTAGAGGAACTGGACGGGGCGCTTCTCCATCGAGGCGCGCGGCCACTTCGTCCCGGCCTGGAACGATCGCTCGACCGTCTGGCCGCGCTTGATGTTGCGCAACGTGATGCGGACCTGGGCCGATCCCCGGCCCATCTTGATGTGGTGATAGTCGAGGATCTGCCAGAGCTCGCCGTCGAGCTCGATGGCGACGCCCTTCTTCAGTTCTCCGGTGCTGATCATGCGGGTCGGCTCCTGGGCGTGACGGCCGGCGGGTCCAGGCGTGACAGGACGCGCATACCGGCGAGGTCAGGGGATATGGATCGAGCCCCGATCGTAGCAGACCATCGGCCCGCCACCGTCAGCGACCGACGACGATGACCTCGCGCGGGAACCGGGTCAGGCGCTCGACCCGCCCCGCCGCGGCGTCGAGGACGACGAGGTCCTCGATACGGACCCCCGTCTCACCCTCGAGGTAGACGCCGGGCTCGACCGAAAAGACGGTCGGCGTGGGCAGTGGCACGTCCGGGGCACGTCGCCCCAGCGTCGGCGCCTCGTGCGTCGCGAGCCCGATGCCGTGCCCGGTCCCGTGCCCGAACTGATCGCCGAACCCCGCCGCGCCGATGACATCGCGGGCGACGCCGTCGATCGTCCGTCCGCTCGGGAGCGGATCGTCGGGCCGCATCCGCGCGACCGCGACCTCGACGGCCGCGATCGCCGCCGTCTGGGCGCGCAGGACGAGCGCGTGGATCTCGAGGTCCCGCGCCGCCGGCTCGCCGACGAAGAGCGTCCGGGTCATGTCGCTCCGGTAGCCGGCGACCTGCGCCCCGAAGTCGAAGAGCAGGACGGCGCCGTCGAGGACCGGCCGATCGCCCGGCGCCCCGTGCGGGAGGGCAGCCTCTGGGCCGGACAGGCAAGCCACATCGAAGGCGAGCGCCTCGGCGCCGCCGGTCCGCATCAACCATTCGAGGCGGAGGGCGAGATCGGCTTCGGTGACGCCCGGCCGGATCTCAGGCAGGAGCTCGGCCAGGGCCCGGTCCCCGACCGCACACGCGGCCGCGACGCGCTCGATCTCGGCCGGTTCCTTGGTCGCGCGGTCGGCCTCGATCCAGCCCTCGACCGGGACGAGCTCGACCTCCGGCGCGGCCGCCACCAATCGATCCCAGAGCGCGTGGGGCACGAACCCGGCCTCGACGCCTA
Organism: Candidatus Limnocylindrales bacterium; assembly: GCA_036758145.1. Taxonomy (GTDB): domain Bacteria; phylum Chloroflexota; class Limnocylindria; order Limnocylindrales; family CSP1-4; genus SPCO01. The sequence continues at coordinate 140 of DAIOXD010000234.1, read as the reverse complement.
CACGCTTCCCCCCGACCGAGGCGACCAGATCGGGCCAGCGCGTCGGCAGGTCGTTGTACGCCTCGAAGAGGCGCGACTCGGGCGATTCGCGCCGGACCTGGATCGTATAGCGCGAATCGGCGAGGACGACGACCTCGTCC
>DAIOXD010000233.1:1849-2878 GCA_036758145.1 Candidatus Limnocylindrales bacterium | reverse complement strand
GGAGCCCGAGGACCGCCAGATCATCGAGCAGGACCTCGCGACGCTGCCGCTCTGAGGGGCGATACTGCCGCGAGTGACAGGCCGGCCGGACGTCGAGCTCCAGGATCGCGTCTTCGCCGTGCTCGACACCCCGGCCGCCGCGGATGCCGCCCGACGATCCTTGATCGAGGCCGGCTTCGCCGACGCCGACATCGAGCGGTTCGAAGGCCCGGCGGCGGCCGACGCCTTCGACGGGACGGGTCGCGCCCACGGCCTCGTCGGCCGGCTCCGTCGCGCGATCCAGTTCAGCCTCATGGACCAGCTGCCAGACCTTGCCTGGTACGAGGCCGCGCTCCGCGAAGGCCGGATCGTTCTCGGGGTTCGTGCGCCGGGGCGCGACGGGGCGCGGCGTGCCGTCGATGCCTTCGAGAGCGCCGGCGGCCACTTCATCAATCGCTTCGGCTGGCTCCAGACCGAGGAGTTCGTTCGTTGGCAGGGCCCCGAGCCAGCCGTCCCGGCGCTGATGCGCCGATGACGTCGAGCCGCCGATGAGCCGCAGCCACCCGGTGCCCGCATGAGCCAGGCCGAGCCGGTCGCCTTCGACCACGTCACGAAGCGCTATCCCGGCCAGGGATCAAGCCAGGACGGCGCGGTGCAGAACCTCTCCCTCGAGATCCCCGCCGGCAAGATCTGCGTCCTCGTCGGGCCATCGGGCTGCGGCAAGACGACGAGCTTGAAGATGGTGAATCGCCTGGTGGAGCCGACATCCGGGGCCGTCCTCGTCGGCGGCGTCGACGTCATGACCCGCGACGTCATCGAGCTCCGGAGAGGGATCGGCTACGTCATCCAGCAGGTCGGCCTGTTTCCCCACCAGACGATCGGCGAGAACGTCGTGACGGTGCCGCGCCTCATGGGCTGGACGAATGCCCGCCAGCGGGAGCGCGCGGACGAGCTCCTCTCGCTCGTCGGCCTGGATCCGGCGAAGTACCGCGATCGATATCCGTCGCAGCTGTCGGGCGGCGAGCGGCAGCGCGTTGCCGTGGCCCGGGC
>DAIOXD010000233.1:0-1839 GCA_036758145.1 Candidatus Limnocylindrales bacterium | reverse complement strand
GGCACTCGCTGCCGACCCGCCGATCCTGCTCATGGACGAGCCCTTCGGCGCCGTCGACCCGATCGTCCGGGAGCGCCTCCAGAACGAGCTCCTCCGGCTCCAGGAGGACCTCGCGAAGACGATCCTCTTCGTGACCCACGACATCGACGAGGCCATCAAGATGGGCGACCTCGTCGCGGTCATGCAGGTCGGCGGTCACCTCGCCCAGTTCGGACCGCCCGAGGAGATCCTCGCGAATCCCGCCTCGGAGTTCGTCGCCCGCTTCGTTGGCGCCGATCGCGGCCTGAAGCGGCTGTCCCTGAGTCGAGTCGCCGACCTCGAGCTGCGCCAGCCGACGACGGGGACGGTCGGCGAGGATGCGGCCGAGGCCCGACGGCGGGCATGGTCCGATCCATTCCAGTTCCTGCTCCTCGTCGACGAGCAGCGTCGCCCGATCGGCTGGGTCGACGAGCGCCAGATCCCGAAGGACGGCACGCTGTCGGAGTCGATGGCGATCTCGATGTCACCGCTGCTGAACCGGCGGACCACCCTCAAGGACGCCCTGTCGATGCTGCTCGACGCGGACGTCCAGGCGGGCATCGTCGTCGACCGGTCCGGCGCGGTCCTCGGACTCGTGACCGCTGACATGATCGCCGAGCGGATGCGCGAGACGGCCGGGGAGGCGAGCTTCCCCACTGTCGCGCTCGAGGCCTAGGGCGTGATCGACTGGGCCTGGATCGTCGACCACCTCGACGTGATCTTCGGGCGGGCGGTCCAGCACCTGTACCTGAGTGCGGTCGCGGTCGCGGTTGGATTCGTGATTTCGTTCGGGCTTGCCGTGTGGTCCATCCGGCGTCGGGCTGTGTATGGGCCGATCGTCGGCGTCGCCGGAATCCTCTATACGATCCCGAGCCTCGCGCTCTTCCCGATCCTCGTCGGGATCACCGGGCTTTCCGACCTGACCGCCGAAGTGCCGCTCGTCCTGTATTCGCTGCTGATCTTCGTCCGCAACATCGTCGCCGGCTTCGACGGCGTGCCGAGCGAGATCCTCGAGGCGGCAAACGGGATCGGGTACACCCGGCGGGACCGCTTCTGGCAGGTCGAGGTGCCCTTGGCGATCCCGCTCATCGTCGCCGGGATCCGGCTCGCCAGTGTCTCGACGATCGGGCTCGTCACGATCACCGGGATCCTGGGCGACCGTTTCGGCGGGCTCGGCTTCTTCATCTTCGAGGGCAACCGACACGGGTTCCCGACGGAGCTCTTTACCGGCGGGCTGGCCTCGATCCTTCTCGCGGTCCTCGTCGACCGGCTGCTCGTCGTCGCCCAACGGCGACTGACCCCATGGACTCGGGCTGACCGCAGCGCGGCCGGACCGACCCCCAGTGGCTCCGCCCGTGCGGCGAGCATCTGATGGACCTGATCGCCGGGATCGCCCGGTGGTTCCTGGACCCGGCGCACTGGCAGGGCTCGGCCGGGGTTCCGACCCGCGTCGGCGAGCACGTGCTCCTGTGCGCCGTGGCGCTCCTGATCGCGGCTCTGATCGGGCTGCCGGCCGGCATCTACGTCGGCCACACTGGGCGCGGCGCGAATCTCGCGGTTAACCTGGCGAACCTGGGCCGTGCGCTGCCGACCCTCGCCGTCATGGGCATCGTCGTCCCGGTCACCGCCGCGATCGACCCTCAGCTCGGCTTCAAGGTCTACCCGGCCCTGATCGGCCTGGTCGTCCTCGCGATCCCACCGATTCTCGTGAATGCCTACGCCGCCATCTCGGGTGTCGACAGAGACATCGTCGAGGCAGGGCGCGGGATGGGGATGCGCCCACGGGAGCTCCTCGCCCGGGTCGAGGTCCCGATCGCCCTG
>DAIOXD010000232.1:0-2909 GCA_036758145.1 Candidatus Limnocylindrales bacterium | reverse complement strand
CTGCGCGACGGCCCGCGCTATTTCCTGATGCAGCGCACCGCGGCGGGCGCCGATGCGCGGCTCCACGGACGCTACTCGATCGGGGTCGGTGGCCACCTCAATCCGGGCGACCGCGGCCTGCTCGGCGGTCTCCGCCGCGAATGGGACGAGGAGATCGTCGCCGACTTCGTCCCCGAGTTCCGCCTCGTCGCGCTGCTCAACGACGACACGACCGGGGTCGGTGCGGTCCACCTCGGGGCGGTCTATCTCGCCGAGGCCGCCGGTCGGCCCGTCGCCATCCGCGAGACCGACAAGCTGTCCGGGGCGTTCGCGCTGCCCGACGAGGTCGAGGCGGTCGCGGATCAGCTCGAGACATGGAGCCGGCTCACCTTCGGATTCCTCGAGGCGCGCACTGTGAGTCGCGTGTGACGGACGGACCCCATGACGGATCGGCGACCACACGCGAAGCGCACCCTATAATCGGCGAGCCGGGGCAGCGAACCGCAACCTTGCCCGATCTCGCGCACGTGCCTCACCCGGCGCTCTTCGTGGAGGACTGATGGCGGCCAAGATCCTCGTCGTCGACGACGACCCGAACGTCCAGCGACTCCTGCAGTACACCCTCAAGCAGGAGGGCTATGACGTCGTGGTGGCGTCCGACGGCGCCGAGGGCTTCCGCCTGTGGGGCGCCGAGGCGCCGGATCTGATCCTGCTCGACGTCATGCTCCCCAAGCTCGACGGCTACCAGGTCGCCACGAAGATACGGACCGAGGAGGGCACCTCGAGCCACGTCCCGATCATCATGCTCACCGCCGAACGTGAGGTGGAGCAAAAGGTCCGCGGCCTGCGCGCCGGCGCCGACGACTACCTGATCAAGCCGTTCCACCCGGCCGAGCTGCTCGCGAGGATCAAGAGCCTGCTCGCTCGCTTCGCGCCCAAGGACGCGCTCCTGTCACGCCCGCCGATGGGTCGGGTCTTCGCGTTCTACGGCGCCAAGGGCGGCGTCGGGACGACGACGATCGCGATCAACGCGGCGATCGCGCTCCATCGCGAGCTCGGGCGCAAGGTCGCGCTCGTCGACGGCAACCTGCAGTTCGGCGACCATCGCGTCTTCCTCGACCTCGGGCTCGATCGCAAGAGCATCGTCGACCTCGTGACCGCCCCCTCGATCGACACCGACCTCGTCAAGCAGGTCATGGTCAAACACGATTCGGGGATCGACCTCCTCCTCGCGCCGCCCTCGCCCGAGACCGCCGAGCTGGTCCGCCCGGAGCACCTCCCATTCATCGCCGAGCAGCTCGCTGGGCTCTACGACTACACGCTGATCGATGTCGACAAGCGCCTCGACGATGTCAACCTCGGTGTCTTCGAAGCCGCCGAGACGGTCTTCGTGGTGATGACCGCCGACCTATCGTGCCTCAAGAACGTCCGGCTCATCATCGAGACGATGGATCACCTGGGCTACCCGGCCGACAAGGTGCAACTCGTCCTGAACCGCTCGAACGCGTTCACCGGCATCAATGTCAAGAATGCCGAGGGCGCGCTCAAGCGGACGATCCAGCACCAGGTCGTGAACGAATACCGGGGCGCGATCAGCGCGCTCAACTCGGGCGCACCGTTCATGTTCACCAAGGCCGACTCCGCGCTCGGCGCGTCGCTCCTCCACTTCGCCCGCGCCATCGACAAGCCGGTCGCCGCGGCCGCCACGGTGCCTGCCCGGTAAGTCGGGGGTAAGTCGCGATCGACCGGGCGGTGAGCGGCCCCGCGTAGCCTGCGGGGCGTGCTGGCCATCGTCCCATCGGCAACGCTCCACGGCCTCGATGGTCGGTTCATCCGCGTCGAAGTCGATGTCGCTCCGGGGCTGCCGGGCTTCACCATCGTCGGGCTCGCCGACGCGGCGCTCCAGGAAGCCCGCGAACGGGTCCGCGGCGCGCTGCGCAACGCCGGGTATGTGTATCCGCCCCGCCGGATCACGGTCAACCTCGCCCCTGCGGACCTGCGCAAGGCGGGCGCGTCGCTCGATCTTGCGATGGCGATGGGGATCCTGCTCGGGTCCGAACAGGTCCGAGCGGGCAGGGAGCGGGTGGCCCTCATCGGAGAGCTCTCGCTCGGCGGTGAGGTCCGGTCGGTGCCGGGCGTTCTGCCGATGGTCTCCGCGCTGGCCCGACGCGGTCTCCGCCGGGTCATCGTCGCGTCGACTGCGGTCGACGAAGCCCGGCTCGTGGACGACATCGAGGTCACCGGCGTCGAGACGCTCGACGGGGCGGTCGACGTCATCCGCGCCCGCCGGGGCCGGCGAAATGCCGTGCCGCCGGCTCGGATCGAGCTCGTCGAGTCGGGCGGGCGCGCGGCCGACGAGGGGCCGGCGCCGGGCGCCGGATCTGCCGCGCGAGCCGTCCCCGACCTGAGCGAGGTCCGCGGGCAGTCCGAGGCGCGGCGTGGACTCGAGATCGCCCTGGCCGGCGGTCACGGCCTCCTCCTCATCGGTCCGCCCGGCTCGGGCAAGACGCTTCTGGCCAGGACGATCCCGGGGCTGTTGCCGGCGCTCGACGATCGCGCCGCGCTGGCTGCAACCGTCGTGGCGTCCGCAGCCGGCGAGGGTCCGATCCGCGAACTCCGCCGACGGCCGCCATTCCGCTCGCCGCATCACACGGTCTCGTATGCCGGGATGGTCGGCGGCGGTCCGCATCTCTCGCCGGGCGAGGTGACGCTCGCGGACCAGGGCGTCCTGTTCCTCGACGAGCTCCCGGAGTTCGGCCGGGACGTCCTGGAGGCGCTCCGCCAGCCGATGGAGGAAGGTCGCGTCGCGATCGCACGGGTGGGGCGCGCGGCGATCTTCCCGGCGCGGTTCCAGCTGGTCGCGGCGATGAACCCTTGCCCCTGCGGCTTCGCGGGAACGTCGGATCGAGCCTGCAAGTGTCCATCGCTGG
>DAIOXD010000231.1:0-2966 GCA_036758145.1 Candidatus Limnocylindrales bacterium | reverse complement strand
GCGAGCTCCATGCCGACCATCGCCTTCATGTCGACCGCGCCACGGCCGTAGATGTAGCCGTCGGCCAGGTCGGCCGCGAATGGGTCGTGGCTCCAGCGTTCGGGCGGGGCCGGGACGACGTCGAGATGCGACAGGAGGAGGAGTGGCTCGCCGCCCGTCCCGTCGCCATGGAGCCGGACGTGGACCGAGCCGCGTCCGGGTTCGGGCTCGATCACCTCGGGTTCGAGCCCGGAGCGCTCGAGAAGCGTCGCGATGTGCCGCGCCGCCAGCAGTTCACCATCGGGCGCATCGGCTGGAGCGGGGTTGACGGACCGGATCCGGATCAGGTCGCGGACCGTTTCGACCAGCTCATCCACGGTCCGGGCCCACGTCGCCAAGTCGAGATCGCGCGATGGCGCCGCGGCGCGGAGGGTCACGGGACCGTCCCGACCGTGAGGGCGATGGCGATGCCGACGACGAAGCCCCCCAAGACCAGCACGGCGATCATCACCAGGAGGAGCTTGCCGTAGCGGCGTTCCTCGGCGAGGCCGGCCGCCGGGTCGGGGTCGGTGCCACCCGGTATGTAGGGGGCTTCGAGGCCCTTGTCACGCGCGATCCTGGCACGAGCGGAGTCGTAGGCGACGGGATCGGGCGGGAGGGCAGATCTCGGCGGGGGCGCGGGGTCGGTCGTCACGGCTCCATGATGCCGTGGGACGTCGAGCGGCGCATGAGGGCGGTCATCCGCGGTCCGGTCGTGACCGCTCCCTGCGACGCCGATCCGACGAGCGCCGCGTACTTGGCCATGACACCGGTTCGATAACGCGGCTCGGGCGGCGACCAGCGCTCGAAGCGGCGAGCGATCTCGTCGGACGGGACGTCGAGGTCGAGCGCCTTCCGGTCGACATCGATGACGATCTGGTCACCTTCCTCGACGATCGCGATCGGTCCGCCGAGCGCCGCCTCGGGCGTGACGTGGCCGATCATCAGGCCGTGCGTCCCGCCCGAGAATCGGCCATCCGTGAGGAGCGCCACCGAATCGCCCAGGCCCTCGCCGACCAGGGCGCCCGTGACCTGGAGCATCTCCTGCATGCCTGGCCCCCCGATCGGGCCCTCGTACCGGATGACCACCACGTCGCCGGGGACGATCCGCTGGGCCCGGACTGCGTCGTAGCAGGCCGTCTCCGAATCGAAGACCCGGGCCGGGCCGCGGTGCTGACGGCGTTCATGGCCAGCCAGCTTGACGACGCAGCCGTCGGGCGAGAGGGAGCCACGCAGGATCGCGAGGCCGCCGGTCGGCTTGATCGGGGTCTCGAGCGGGACCACGACCTTTTGCCGCGGCGTCTCGACGACATCACCGGCGATCGCGGCGATCGTCCGGCCGTCGACCGTCAGCGCGTCGCCATGGAGGAGTCCCGGCCGCTTGAGCAGCTCGCGCATCACGAGCGCGACGCCGCCGGCTTCGAACATGTCCGAGGCCGTGTATCGGCCACCCGGCTGCATGTCAGCGACGATGGGCGTCCGGTCGGCGATGGCCCCGAACTCGTCGATGTCGAGCGGGATCCCGTATTCGTGCGCGATGGCCAGCAGGTGGAGGACGCCATTGGTCGAGCCGCCGGTCGCGGCGACGCTCGCGATCCCGTTCTCGAGCGCCTGGCGGGTGACGATCGACGAGGGCCGGATATCGCGCCGCACGAGGTCCATGACCAGCTCGCCGCTGGCGTACGCGGCGCCGTCCTTGGCCGGGTCCTCCGCCGGGATGCCGTTGAGCCCGGCCGGCGACAGCCCGATGAACTCCATGACCGCGCTCATGGTGTTGGCCGTGAACTGGCCGCCACAGGCGCCGGGACCCGGGCACGCGGCGTTCTCGACCTCGTACAGCTCCTCGAGCGTCATCGTGCCCGCCCGGTAAGCGCCGATCGCCTCGAAGACCGTGACGACCGTGGCGTTGCGAACGCCCTTGACGACGCCCGGGTAGATCGTGCCGCTGTAGAGGGCGAGACCGGGCACATCGAGCCGCCCGAGCGCCATCGCCGCGCCCGGGACGGTCTTGTCGCAGCCGACGATGCAGACGAGCCCGTCGAGCAGGTGTCCGCGGACGACCAGCTCGATCGAGTCGGCGATGACCTCACGGCTGACGAGGGACGCCTTCATCCCCTCGGTGCCCATCGAGACGCCGTCGCTCACCGCGATGGTGTTGAACTCCATCGGGGTGCCGCCGGCCGCCCTGATCCCGGCCTTGACGCGCTCCGCCAGCCGACGGTGGTTGTAGTTGCACGGCATCGTCTCGATCCAGCTCGTCCCGACGCCGATCAGCGGCTTGGCGAGGTCCTCGTCGGTGAAGCCGATGGCCTTGAGCATCGCGCGGGCCGCGGCCCGGTCGGGGCCGTCCGTCAGTGCGGCGGAGTGGCGCTTGGCGGGATCGGAGGTGGGTGGCGCGTCGGACATCTGGATCTCCTGGGCCCGGTCGGGGCGATGTCGCTGCTGGCGATACCGTACATGGGGACGGTGGTGCGCTACGGCAAGCTGATGCAGGCGCCCGTATCCACCGCGCTGGTCCGGCCAACGCCGGGTCGGATCGCCACGGCCACCTCGGTCGGGGTGAGGGCATAGCCGACGTCAGGGTTGGTCTTGGCCTCGGCGAACACGACACCCCCGACCGTGCCGTCGGGCAGGATAAGTGGCCCGCCGCTGTCGCCGTGGGCGACCGTCGCACGCAACTCGAGGATCTGGCGCTCCACGCGAGCACGTCCGTAGATGTCATAGCCGGTGGCCGGATAGCGCCCGGTAACCGCGGCGGGCTCGATCGTCAGCGATCCGCCACCCGGATACCCGAGGGTGGCGCCGATCGCTCCTCGATCGGGGTCGCGCGGGGCGAACCTGAGGGGCACGATACCGAGCCCGGTGACGTGGAGAACGGCGATATCGAGCCCGGGATCGAAGACGACCGCGACCGCGTCGAGCGTCCTGCCCCCGGCCCGGACACGGAT
>DAIOXD010000230.1:0-2984 GCA_036758145.1 Candidatus Limnocylindrales bacterium | reverse complement strand
GTCTTCCTCGCCGACATCTGGCCCGAGCCCGAGGAGATCCGATCGGTCATCGCCGATAGCATCGATCCGGAGCTCTTCCGTCGGACCTATGCGACGGTGTTCGAGGGCGACGACCGCTGGCGCGCGCTGCCGATCCCGTCGGGCGACCGCTACGAGTGGGTGGACGATTCGACGTACATCGCGAAGCCGCCGTTCTTCGACGGGTTGACGCTGGCGACCCCACCCGTCGGCGACATCACGGGCGCCCGCGTCCTGGCTGTCCTCGGCGATTCGGTGACCACCGACCATATCTCGCCGGCCGGCTCGATCGCGCCGATGTCACCAGCAGGTCAGTGGCTCCAGGCACGAGGCGTGAGTCCGCTCGAGTTCAACTCGTACGGCGCCCGGCGCGGCCATCACGAGGTGATGATGCGCGGGACGTTCGCCAACATCCGGTTGCGCAACCGGCTGGTAGAAGGCCGGGAGGGTCCGTACACGATCCATCAGCCCGATGGCGAGCCGGGCTTCATCTTCGATGTCGCGATGCGTTACGCGGCCGAGGGCGTCCCGCTCGCGGTCATCGCCGGGCGCGAGTATGGCTCGGGCTCCTCGCGCGACTGGGCGGCCAAGGGCCCGGCGCTGCTCGGGGTGCGACTCGTCCTCGCCGAGAGCTTCGAGCGGATCCATCGCTCGAACCTGGTCGGCATGGGGATCCTGCCGATCCAGTTCAACCCGGGCGAGACGGCCGCCTCGATCGGCTTGACCGGGCGCGAGACGTTGTCGGTGACCGGGCTGGAAGGTGGGCCCACCCCGCGGCAACGGGTGACGGTGGTCGCGCGATCCGACGACGGGCGGGAGCGCCGGTTCGAGGCGATCGCCCGGCTCGACGGGCCGATCGACGTCGAGTACTACCTGGCCGGCGGGATCCTGCCCGCGGTCCTGCGCCGGCTCGCGTCCGAGGCCTAGCGGCCGGACACGAAGAAGCCCCCGGGGGAGGAACCGAGGGCTTCCGCGCGGAGGAGCGTGTTTGCCTGTCTGACGCGCGACACGCAACGACCGTGACGCGCTCGTGGGCCGGCGGATCACGCCATCGAGGACTCGATCAGAGCGGCCCTTGGCCGGTGCGGTTTCGGCGGGTGATCATCCCGTACGCGATCACCGCGATGACCGCGCCGATGACGGCCACGACGATCGTCGTGATGTTGATGCCCGTGATGTAGTCCTTGCCGCCAGCCAGGATGCCCGCGAGAAAGCCACCGATCAGGCCGCCGACGACACCGAGGGCGATGTGGCCGATGACGCCCAGACCTTCATCACCCTTGACCAGATACCCGGCGACGTAGCCGGCGATCGCTCCCACGACGAGCCACGAGATGATTCCCAAGGTGGACTCCCTTCCATCCATGCGCGGGTGAGGGACCCGCGTCCTGGCCACCATAGTGGCGCGGGAACGGCATGAGCAAGGATGAAATCCCAGCCTCAGCCGACCGCGGCGGTCGCGCCAACCTCGGTGGTCGCGCCGGTGGGCAGGCCCGCGACGAGGGCGAGGGCGACGAGCGCGAGACCGACCACGAGCCCCCAGGCGACCGGAACGCTCGTCGCGTCCGCCGCGACCCCGAGCGCCACGGGAGCGGCCAGGATGGCCGTCCCCGACGCCAGCGTGAGCCGGGTCCCGGCCAGGGTCAGCTGCCCGGGCGCCGCCGCAAGGGCCGACGCGACCCCGAGCGGATAGAGGCCGGCAACCCCCAGCCCGGCGACGAAGAGCGCCGCCCCGGACAGGACAGGGACTGTCGAGATCCAGGCGAGCGACGCCCCGAGGGCGGCCAGACCCACCCCGATCGCGGCGGGGCGCCGAAGGTCGCCACCGGTCCCGAGGCCGAAGCTCTGCACCGAGCGCCCGACGAACATCCCGGCCAGGAAGAGACCGCCGAGCAGGATCGCGACGGGTGTGTCGACGCCGGTCCGCCGCTGGACGAGGGTCGCGCCCCAGAACACGATGGAGAACTCGACCGCGATGGCCGCGACCAGGAAGGCCCAGGCGAGCCAATACGTCCTGGGAAGCCGGCCGGTCGCCGAGCCCTCCGACGCTTGGGCGAGGCGCGCGCCGGCGCGAAGATCGGCGCCGACGATGGACAGCAGCACGAGCGCGGGTGCCAACCCAAGGCCCCACGGCAACCGCGCGAGCGCGGCCGCCGACAGCACCACCGGACAGACGAAGGCCGAGACCATCGCCCACACGTTGGCCCGGACGACGCGCAGGTGGGCGAGGCGACCACCGGGCCGGCCGAGGACCGCGTTGGCATAGCCCAGCAGGGTCCCGGCTCCGAGACCCACGAGGAGCGCCGCCGCGAGGGTCACCATGAGCGCCGGCGCGACGGCGAGCGCGCCGATCGCGACGACCAGCCCGACGATGGCCCCGGCCCTCACCCGGGTCTCGCCGAACCGTCGGTCGAGCGCGGCCGCCATCGTCCCCGAGAGGATCAGTCCGACGGCCAATGCGCTCGAGTGCAGCCCCACCAGCGCGTCCGAGAGTCCCAGCTGCGACCGCAGATACGGCGTGACGGCCCCGACGCCGTAGACCACATAGCCGACCGCGGCGATGGCGACGTAGGAGGGCCAGGCGTCACGGGCGGGGCCAGGGGTTCTCGCGGGACGCACGATGGAAGAGTACGTGCCGAGGGATGTCCCGGGGCGAACCGGAGGGGATGGTGGGCGATACTGGATTCGAACCAGTGACCTTACGGATGTGAACCGTACGCTCTAACCGGCTGAGCTAATCGCCCCTCGGCCCGATCATAGCCGCAGGCCCGGCCAGCGGGCAACGATCGCCTCGGGCTCGACACCCTCGATCACGACCAGCTTCTGACGGCTCGTTCCGCCGGCCACGATCCGGACGTCGCGACGCGCGATGGCCAGTTCGTCGGCCAGGAGACGGATCAGCGCCGCGTTGGCCGCGCCTTCGACCGCCGGCGCCATGACCCGGACCTTGAGCACCCCGTCCACCA
>DAIOXD010000229.1:2314-3037 GCA_036758145.1 Candidatus Limnocylindrales bacterium | reverse complement strand
CCACGAACGCCCCGGCGTCGAGCGTCTCGCCCTTGGCCGTCAGCCACCACGGGTTGCGATGCATCGACAGCAGGTCGGCGCCGCCCCGGACGAGCCGAAACGCGATGTCCAGGTTGCGGTACGAAAGATCGTCGCCCGCATCGCCCAGGACGACGGCCGCGACCGTGCCGGGTGGGGCGGCGTCCGCCTCGTCGGGCGTGACCAGGTGCTGGCCGTCGAACTCGCGTCGGGCGTCGGGCGTGGCGAGGACGAAGATCGGGCGGCCCGGATGTCGTGCCGCGGTGTGGGCGGCTGCGGCCGAAGTCCCGGTGATGATCCGGTCGGGGCCGATGGTCAGGCCGCCCCGGCCGAACCACTCGGCGAGGGTCGCCCGGTGGAGCTGCGAGAAGTTGGTCACGACGCGGAACGGGATGCCCCGCGTCCCAAGCGACGCCACGGCTTCCATCGAGCCCGGGAGGGGCGCGCCATGGAGGACGAGGACGCCGTCGGCATCGAGCACGAAACCCCGGACACCCCGTAGCGCCGCCCGAAGCCGATCCCGCGTCATCGGCCGATGGTAAGGTGCCGATCGACGGCTCGCGCGGAGGACGGGATGGGATTGCTCGAGGGCAGGACGGCGCTCATCTTCGGGGTCGCCAACGACCATTCGATCGCGTGGGGGATCGCCCGGGCGCTCCATGACGAGGGGGCCGAGGTGGGCTTCTCGTCGGTCGAGAGTCTCAT
>DAIOXD010000229.1:0-2304 GCA_036758145.1 Candidatus Limnocylindrales bacterium | reverse complement strand
GGTCCGGCCCCTGGCCGAGTCGATCGGGTCGACCTTCGTCGAGCCCTGCGACGTCGGCTCGGACGAGCAGATCCGGACGGTCTTCGAGCGTTGGGGCGAGACCCACGAGTCGCTCGACATCCTGGTTCACGCGTTGGCCTACGCGAAGCGCGAGGACCTCGAGGGCGCGTTCGTCCAGACGTCGCGCGAGGGGTTCGCGCTCGCCCTCGACATCTCGGCCTATTCGCTCGTGGCGCTCGCCCGCGAGGCGCGTCCGCTGCTGCGCCGCGGGTCCTCGATCATCACCCTGTCCTATTACGGCGCCGAGAAGGTCGTCTCGAACTACAACGTCATGGGCGTCGCCAAGGCCGCGCTCGAGGCGTCGGTGCGGTATCTCGCCGCGGACCTCGGCCCCGACGGCATCCGGGTCAACGCCATCAGCGCCGGCCCGGTCCGGACGCTCGCGGCAGCCGGGATCGCGGGCTTCAAGGGGATGTACCGCGGCTTCGCGGACGTCGCTCCGTTGCGTGCCAACATCACGCCCGAAGATGTCGGCCGGAGCGCGCTCTTCCTCGCCTCCGACCTCTCGAGCGCGGTGACCGGCGAGACGCTCTACGTGGACGGCGGCTTCAACATCGTGGGCGTGCCGACCGGAGACTGACGCGGACGTCGGCGACCGAGGCGGCCGCTCGAGGGAGGAGCCCAGGGGTCGACCCGCGAGATTTCCGTCAAATGCTCCCCAGGCGGGCACTCGTCAGCCACGCCCTGACAGATGTCACCTATGACGCGCATCTGGCGAGACTCACGGCAGGCGACGGCGAGCCCCACGCACGGATCGCGGAATGGGTCCGGGCGCCCTCTGACGAGTGCTCGCCTGATGGGCATTTGGCACAAAACGGCCCGCCGCGCCCCACCCGCGCCCCGCTCGCCCACGACCCGCCGCGCCCCGACCCGCGCCCGCCATGCCTTGACTTCGGGGCGCAGGCCGGTCGCGCTCGCCGCCGCCTCAGCCGTCGAGCGCGCCAGCGCAGCCGGCGCACCGGCCGGCGATCGAGAGGTGGGTCAGGTCCACGGCGAAGTCCCGCTTCCGCTCGAGAGCGGCCACGAGCGCCGCCGCCTCGTCCGCCTCGATCTCCCAGGTCGTCCCGCAATCGATGCAGTGCAGGTGACCGTGGACGGCCGCCGGCAGGACGTGGAACTCCTCGCGTCCATCGGCGCCATGGCTGTGGCTGAGCATCCCCAGCTCCTCGAGGACGTCGAGCGTGCGATAGACGGTCGAGGGGATCGTCGTCGGGTCGACCTCACGACAGCGCTCGATCAATTCGGCGCCGGTCACATGGCCATCCGTGCGCGACAGGACCTCGATCAGCGTCCGGCGTTGCGGCGTCCAGCGCAGCCCCCGCGCACGCAGCCGATCGCGTACGGCCGACCAGGCGGCGGCGGGTGGCGAAGCGATCGATCCCGATGGGGCCATCGCGCGAAAGCATAGTCGAATGGCTGCGACGCCACGCAGATGCAACCCGTTGCGATACGACGGCGTCTCGGCTAGGCTTGACGACTCCCGCAAGGATCCCCGGATGATCGACCTCATCGGCGCCACCGCCGCCATCGCTCCGACCGCCGCCGATCTGGGCGTCCTGTTGACCGGCTTCCTGCTCGGCGTCCGGCACGGCATCGACTGGGACCACATCGCGGCGATCACCGACATCACGAGCACGACGGCGGCCGCCGGGATGGCCGACGCCGCCCACGTCGAACAGCACCGCTCGGTCGCGGGCCACAGCCACGAGCACGGCGGCGAGCTAGAGCTCCGGGCGCACGACGCGGGGCCGGGCGGGGCGACCCTCGCGCCGGCGCTGGCATCGCGACCGATGGTCGGTCCGACGCGAATCCTGTCGAGCCAGTGGGAGGCGATCCGGCTGGGCACGCTCTACGCGCTTGGGCACGGCGCCGTCGTCGTCGTCCTGGGGCTCGCGGCGATCGCGTTCGGGGCCCTGCTCCCCTCGTGGCTCGATCCGATCATGGCCCGGATCGTCGGGCTGACCCTCGTCGCGCTCGGCCTGTGGGTGATCTACTCGATCTATCGCTACGCCCGGGCCGGCGAGCGGTTCCGGCTGCGCAGCCGCTGGATGCTCGTCTTCGACTCCGCCCGCTACGGCTGGCGCCGGTTCCAGGCCCGGTTCCACGGCCACGAGCACGTCGAGCCGCTGGAGATGAGCTCGTACGGTGCCAGGACCTCGTTCGGGGTCGGGATGATCCACGGCATCGGCGCCGAGACCGGGAGCCAGGTCCTGCTCATCGCCGCGGTCGGCGGCGCATCGAGCG
>DAIOXD010000228.1:0-3066 GCA_036758145.1 Candidatus Limnocylindrales bacterium | reverse complement strand
TCGTCCCGATGTACCTGATCATCGGGATCTGGGGCGGCGCGAACCGGATCTACGCGACCATCAAGTTCGTCCTCTATACGCTCGTCGGCTCGCTGCTGATGCTGGTGGCGATCCTGGCCACGGCGTATGCCTATCAGGCGGCTCCGGAGCACGCGGGGTCGTGGGTCGGCGCCTTCGACTTCGAAGCCCTGCGCGCCTACGCCGCGACCACCGGCTTCGCCGACGGTCTGCAGCTCCTCGCCTTCATCGCGTTCTTCCTGGCCTTCGCGATCAAGGTCCCGATGTTCCCGTTCCACACCTGGCTCCCCGATGCCCACACGGAGGCGCCGACCGCGGGCTCGGTCATCCTCGCGGCGATCATGCTCAAGCTCGGCGCCTACGGGTTCATCCGGTTCGCGGTCCCGCTTTACCCGGCGGCCGCCGCGACCTTCGCCCCGGTCATCATCGTGCTCTCGCTCATCGCGATCATCTACGGCGCGATCGTCGCACTCGTCCAACCCGACCTGAAGCGCCTGGTGGCCTACTCATCGGTCAGCCACATGGGCTTCGTGACGCTCGGCATCTTCGTCTTCACCGAGCAGGGCCTGCAGGGTGCGATCCTCCAGATGATCAACCACGGCCTCATCACCGGGGCGCTGTTCCTGCTCGTCGGCGTCATCTACGAGCGGACCCACGACCGGACGATCGCCAAGATCGCCGGGCTCGCGGGCCGCACCCCGGTCTACGCGGCGTTCTTCGGCTTCTTCGTCTTCGCCTCGGCCGGGCTGCCCGGGTTGTCCGGTTTCGTCGGCGAGTTCCTCGTCCTGGTCGGCACGTTCGTCGCGAACCCGTACGCGGCCGCGATCGCGACCTTCGTGATGATCCTGGCCGCCGGCTACCTGCTCTGGATGTACGGTCGGATGATCTTCGGCGAGGTCTCCGACTTCATCGCCGGGCTGGGCGATCACCTGACGGACATGAGCCCGGTCGAGATCCTGACCCTCGTCCCGCTGGGAGCCCTGGTCGTCGCCTTCGGCCTCCAGCCGGGGCTCCTGCTCGACCTCTTCTCGAGCACCGTCACCGAGACGCTCGCGTCGGTCCAGCCCGCGCACGCGATCGCCATCCCGAGCACGGTCGTGATCGGGATCCTCGCCCTCGTCGTCGTCCTCGTCCTGGCCCGGATCGGCTGGGTCCTGCTCCGACCGCGAGTGGCCGCCCTCGAGTCGGAGAGCGGGGCGGCCCATTGAGCTGGCAGGACTTCGTCACGATCAGCCCGCTCGTGGCGGGCATCCTGACGGCGGCGGGGATCCTCGTCGCCGACCTGATCCGGCCCGGTCGAACGGCCGTGGCGGTCGGGACCGCGCTGATCGGGCTGGCCATCACGGCCGCGGTCACGATCGCCGTCGGTGGGACCCCCGCGACCGCGTTCGGTGGCGGCTACAAGGTCGATGACCTCACGCGCTTCCTGGACCTCCTGTTCATCGCGGTCATCGCCATGACCGTCCTGTTCGGACCCGACTACCTCGTGCCGCGCGGCCTGCCCGTCGCCGAGTTCGCGGCGATCCTCGTCTTCGCGATGACCGGCGCGATGCTGATCTCGGCATCGGGCGACCTGCTGCTGCTCTTCCTCGGGCTCGAGCTGATGGTCCTCCCCGGCTACATGCTGGCCGGTTTCCACAAGGCGGACAGCTATTCGACCGAAGGTGCGATCAAGTACTTCCTGCTCGGCTCATTCAGCTCGGCCATCTTCCTGTTCGGGCTGGCCTTCGTGTGGGGCCTGACCGGCACGATGCGCCTCGATGTGATCGCGGCGGACCTTCGGGCCATCGTCGCCGGGACGGCGCCCCTGTCACCCGGCCTCGCGATGGGTCTCGCGTTCCTGACGACCGGCGTCGCCTTCAAGATCGCGGCCGTCCCGTTCCACTACTGGACACCCGATGCCTACCAGGGCTCTCCGACCCCCATCACCGGTTATCTCTCGGTCGTGCCGAAGGTCGGCGCGTTCGCGCTGATCCTGCGCCTCTTCGTCGAAGGCCTCGGACCGCTAGCCCACTGGTGGATGCCGGTCGTGATCGTGCTCGCGATCCTGACCATGACGCTCGGCAACTTCGTCGCGCTGACCCAGGACAACGTCAAGCGGATGCTCGCCTACAGCTCGATCGCGCACACCGGCTACATGCTCGTCGGACTGGCGGCGTGGGCGGGCGATCCCCTCGGGCGCATCGATGGGCTCGAGGCGCTGCTCTACTACGGCGTCGCCTACGCGTTCATGAACCTGGGCGCCTTCGCGGTCATCGCCGCACTCCAGAAGCGGACCGGGGTGACCTCGAGCCTCGCGACCTTCGCCGGTCTCGGGCGGCGCGAGCCGATCATGGGCTTCCTGATGGCGCTTTTCCTGCTGTCACTGACGGGGATCCCGCCGACCGCCGGCTTCTTCGCCAAGGTCAACATCATCAAGGCGGCGGTCGAGACCGGCGGCACCCTGAACATCCTGGCCGTCATCGTGGTCCTCAACGCGGCCGTGGCGGCGTTCTACTACCTTCGCGTGATCATCTACATGTTCGTGCGCGACTCGCCGAGCGATGCGCCGGCGCTCCGCCACGGGGCACTGCTGTGGGGCGGGCTCGCCGCGAGTTCGGTGCTGACGATCCTGCTCGGGATCTTCCCGACCGGCCTGCTCGAGGCGGCCGGGAGCGCGGCCCAGGCCCTCATCCCCAGGGTCCCAAGCTAGCAGCCGGGTCTAGCAGACTTCGCGTCCGCCGATCACGGTCGGCGCGTGCGGGTGCGGCGTCGGGTTGGCCTCGGCGTGCGGGGCCGTCTCCTGCGAGAGGAGCTCGCCGACGACCTGGATCTTCGGCTGGGTGCCCTTCCCCTCCGACGTCTGGAGCCAGATCTGGTCCGTCGTGACCGCGAACGGCGCATCGAAGGCCGATTGGAACGGGACGTGGCGGCGGACCTGCGTGAGGACGTACAGGAAGCGCTGGTCGTCGTTGGTCCAGACCTCGACGACCATCCCCTGCATCTTCTTGCCGTTGGAGACCATCGAGGCGGTCAGGATCGGCAGGAACATCCCGGCCTGCGCGTGCG
>DAIOXD010000227.1:0-3085 GCA_036758145.1 Candidatus Limnocylindrales bacterium | reverse complement strand
CGATATCAGGCTGGCTGATCAAAAGCGCCGCTTGCGAGCGTGGCCATCCCTCGATTCGGTCGACTCCAAGGCTACGCTGAACGTGCAGCCGGATGATCTGATCAGTGAGCCTGATCGGCGTTCTGGCGGTCGGCGGCCAGGCCCGAGGTCGACATTCCGTGCAGTCATGCGAATCGTTCCCAGCGAGCATGGCCAAACAGCGGATTCGACGAAATCGGGCGTCCGCCAAGCACGCCCGACGTCATCCGCATTACCCAGCGGAATATCCGGCCGCCGGTCAGGCCCCCTACAGTCCCGCCGGCCGTGTTCCCAGGGTGACTTTCAACGTCACGTGCTGGCCGTCACGGAGCACGACGACGCTGACCGTGTCGCCCGGTGAGAACTGGGCGAGCGTGGCATCGAGTGGGTGCTCCTCGTCGATGGCCTTGCCGTCGATGCTGACGATGATGTCGCCGTCCTTGATCCCGCCGACATCGGCCGGCTTGCCGGCCTCGACGCCGGAGACCGGCTGGCCGTTGGCATCGAAGCCGCCGACCAGCGCACCGACCATGACCGGCAGCTTCTGTGCGTCAGCCAGCTGGCGGTTGATCGACACGAAGTGGATGCCCATGTACGGACGGGTCAGGGGCTTGCCCGCGACCGCCTGATCCATGATCGGCCGAGCGATATCGATCGGGATGGCGAACCCGATCCCGTTGCTGTTCGAGGCGATCGCCGTGTTGATGCCGATCACGTTGCCGCCCTCGTCGAGGAGCGGACCACCGGAGTTGCCTGGATTGATCGCGGCATCGGTCTGGATGAGGTTGGTGAGCGACTCGTTGTTGTCGGTCGTGATCGCGCGGCCCTTGGCAGATACGATCCCGCTGGTGACCGAATTGGAGTAGGTCCCGAGCGGGCTGCCGATGGCGACCACGAGCTGGCCGACCTTGAGCGCGTCGGATTCGCCGATCGCGGCGGTCGGCAGTCCGGTTGCCTGCACCTTGACGATCGCGAGGTCGGTCAGCGTGTCGATGCCATAGACGGTGCCGGCCAGGACCTGGCCGTCCTTGAGCTCGACGTCGAACTTCTCGCCGCCCTCGACGACGTGGTGGTTGGTCAGGATCCAGCCGTTGCTGTCGAAGATGACGCCCGAGCCGACACCGGTCGCCGGGATCACACCCTGATCGCCGGCGTTCGAACTGCCGGTGACGGTGATTCGCACGACAGCAGGGCTGACCTTGGCGGCAACCGCGATCGTCGCCGACGACTCATCGATCGCGACGGGCTGGACGGCGCCGGCGTTGGTGGCCTGCGGCGTCGTTTGGGCGGGAGCCGCTGGCCGGTCGAGCGCGCCCGCGGCACCGAGGGCAAGGACCGTGCCACCCGAGGCAAGAAGGGCCGCGAGGAGCGCGGCGAGGATGATCCCTCCGGCCCTCGGTCGATCCGTCCTGGCGGCTTGGACAGGGGCCGCGGTCGGCGCTGGCTCGTACCAGCGTTCCGGGGTGACCGGCACGGTGTCGTCCCAGGATCGGGCCCAGTCGGCCCGTGGTTCGGAGACCGGCGTGTAGTGGCCAGGCGCGTCATAGGCGTCGACGCGGGCGGGGGTGATGGGATCGAACGGCGCGGCGTACCCGGGGGGCGAGGGCTCGGTCGGGAGCGGCTCGGCGTCGGTCGGGCCTGTCGGCTCGGGGGTCGTGGCACCAAGGTCCGTCGCGGTCGGCGCCGGCTCGTACGCCGGGATCGCGTGGCGCTCGGTCAGATCGCCGGGGTCGGAAGCATCGGTTCGCGGGTCGTCGTGCATGGGTTCGGCGGGTTTTCCTCGATATGCCGGCCGGTGAACGGCCGCGATGGATGGGTGTCGAAGCTTCAGGGTGCGGGTTCCGGGTTCACCTGCGGGCGTTCGGACGGTGAAGTTTCCTGCATGTTCGGCCGAATCGCAGCGTCGGCCGCCGAGGCCACGGCGGCTCGCTCGGCCGCCGGCGTGCCCTCGACCAGGCGGGGATCGCCAGGCAGCGTGACGACGAAGCGCGATCCGCTCCCGACCCGACTATCGACCTCGACCGTCCCGCCATGCATGTCGACGATCGAGCGCACGATGGCGAGGCCGAGCCCGCTCCCGCTGCTGCGAGCCTCGCTCGCCTGCGATCCACGGTAGAAGCGCTCGAAGATATGGGGCAGCTCGGTCGGATCGATCCCGACGCCGGTGTCGGCGACCTCGATCCTGGCCCCATCGGGCGTGCCGGTCACATCGATCGTCACCGAGCCGCCGCGCGGCGTGAACTTGACGGCGTTGGCCACCAGGTTGCCCACGACCTGGCCGATCCGCTGGGGGTCGTGGCGGATCCGGACCGGGTGATCCGGGAGATGGAGGGCGACCGCGACGCCGCGACGCCCGGCGGCGCCGCTCGATTGCTCGACCGCCGATTCGACCGCGGCCCGCAGGTCGTCCGGCCGCAGATCGAGCAGGACCAGCCCCGAATCCAGCTTCGAGAGCTCGAGCAGGTTCTGGGCGAGCCAGTCGAGGCGCTCGATCTGCTGGCCACTGGATTCGAGGAACTCGGCGCGCGCTTCGGGGTCGTCGGCGGCGCCTTCCCGGAGCAACTCATTGAACGTGCGCAGTGCCGCGAGGGGCGTCCGCAGCTCGTGCGAGACGTCGGCCAGGAAGTCGCGGCTCCGGTCTCGGTCGCGGCGGATGATCTCGACGCTCTCCTCGAGGCGGTCGGCCATGGTGTTGAACTGGACGGCGAGCGCGGCGATCTCCGACGTCCCGGCCCGAACCTCGTCGGCCGGCACGCGTCGCGTGAGATCGCCCTCGGCCAATCCGCGGGAGGCGTCGGTCAGACGCCGGAGCGGCTCCGTGAAACGACGAGCCAGTCCGGCCGAGACGAGGACGCTGAGCGCGAGTGCGAAGAGCGCGACCGCGGCGAGCAGCCCCGTGACGTTGGCCAGCGCGGTCGCCCGGAAGGTGTACGGGTTCGAGAGCGAGATCTTGACCGCGTAGGGCGTGAAGATCTCGCCGCCGCCATAGTCCCGTGGCCAGCTAAAGTCCTTCTCCTGGGTCTGGCCGACCGCGGGGGACGCTTCGTGGTGGATCAGGATCGGAGCG
>DAIOXD010000226.1:0-3187 GCA_036758145.1 Candidatus Limnocylindrales bacterium | reverse complement strand
TCGCTCAAGCGCAACAACATCGTCAAGGTCGGCCAGCTCCTCCAGCTGAAGGACGACGACCTGCTGCGGATGCGCAACTTCGGCAAGAAGTCGCTCGACGAGATGAAGGAGCGGCTGCGCATGCGCGGCTTCATCGTCCCGGAGACCGAGGGCGAGGGTGCCGAGGACGGCGACGCCGGGGAAACGTTCGACGACGAGGCCGAGGGCTGACCCGTGTCGTCGCATCGCGTCGGCGGCCGCAAGCTCAGCCGCAAGCAGGGCCCGCGGCTCAGCCTGTTCAAGAACCTGACCGTGTCGGTCATCCGCTACGAGCGGGTCAAGACGACCGAGGCCAAGGCCAAGGAGATCAGCGGACGCGTCGAGAAGATGATCACGCTGGCCAAGCGTGGCGACCTGTCGGCGCGTCGCGCGGTGGTCGCCCAGTTCCCGAACGAGCCCCTCGTGGTAGCGAAGCTGTTCGATGAGATCGCACCCAAATATTCGGACCGCAACTCCGGGTTCACCCGGATCGTCCGCCTCGGTCAGCGCCGGGGCGACGCGGCCGAGATCGTCCAGATCGAACTCGTCTGAGCAAGACGCCCGAGAGGGCCAAGTAGGCGCCCGAGAGGGCGTCGCCCGGCGTTACCGCGCACGGGTCGAATACGACGGAACGGACTTTGCCGGGTTCCAGGTCAATCCTGGGACACGGACGGTCCAGGGGGTCCTGGAGGCCGCGCTGGCCCGCCTCGGTGACGGGGTGGAGCAGCGGGTCGATGGGGCAGGCCGGACGGATGCCGGCGTGCATGCCAGCGGACAGGTGATCGGTTTCACCTACAGCGGGCGGCTCGCCGCGACGGAGCTGGGTCGGGCGCTCGATGCGCTCCTCCCGACGGACGTCGCGGTGCGCGACGTGCGGCGGGCTCCGGATGGGTTCCACCCCCGCTATGCGGCGCGGTACCGGGAGTACCGCTACACCGTCTGGAACGGGCCGCGCAGTCCGCTTCGCGAGCGCATGGCGCTCGGGTTGCGGGCCCCGCTCGACACCGCCGCGATGGCGCGAGCCGGGTCGGCTTTCATCGGCCGGCGCGACTTCCGGGCCTTCGGGGCGACGGACCGATCGTCGGTCCGGACCGTCATCGCGGTCCGGGTCAGGCGGGAGGGCCGGCTCGTGACGATCGACGTCCGTGCCGACGCCTTCCTGCGAGGGATGGTCCGGCGCATGGTGGCCGTCCTCCTTGAGGTCGGCCTCGGCAAGATGGATGAGACAGCGGTCCGGGCGGCGCTTGCCGGTCCCGGTCCGGCCCTCGACGGGGCGGCCGCCCCGGCCAAGGGGTTGAGCCTCAGGCGCGTCGCCCTCGGGCGGCCGTCAGGCGAACCGAACGGAGAACACGAGGAACGATGAACGCGAAGACCATTTCGGTCCGAGAGGGCGACATCGAGCGGCGCTGGTACGTCGTCGACGCGACGGACGAGACGCTCGGCCGCCTCGCCTCGCGCATCGCGCCCGTCCTCGAGGGCAAGCACAAGGCGACCTATCAGCCCAGTCTCGACACGGGCGATCACGTGATCGTCCTCAATGCCGCGCGTATCGCGGTCACGAGCGACAAGCTCGAGAGCAAGCTCTACAGCCGGCACAGCGGCTATCCCCAGGGTTTCAAGCAGGAGACGCTCGGCCAGCTGCTCGCACGGCGGCCCGAGGAGGTCATCCGGCGGGCCGTCAAGGGGATGCTGCCGCACAATCGGCTCGGGACCCAGCAGCTTCGCAAGCTCAAGGTCTACCCCGGGTCCGATCATCCGCATCAGGCCCAGCGGCCTGAGCCGCTCGCCTGATCAGGAGTCCAAGAGACGATGACGATCCCAGCTTTCTACTCCGGCACCGGTCGACGCAAGACGGCCATCGCCCGCGTCCGGCTCCTGCCCGGAGAGGGCGAGATCGTGGTGAACGGCCGCTCGCTCGAGGAGCACTTCGGGAACGCCGTCAACGAGGCGGATGTCCGACTGCCGTTCCGGGTCACCGGTACCGAGGGTCGCTTCAACGTCATGATCAAGGTCGAGGGCGGCGGCGTCACCGGGCAGGCCGGCGCGATCCGCCACGGGATCGCCCGCGCGCTTCTCGAGCTCGACCCGGAGGGCCATCGACTTCCGCTCCGCCAGGCTGGATTGCTCACCCGCGATCCACGGATGAAGGAACGCAAGAAGTACGGACTCAAGCGAGCTCGTAAGGCACCGCAGTACACGAAGCGTTAGGCGACGGCCGCCGCAAGGCAAGTCCATCCTCGTTCGCCGGAAGCCACTGAGATGAACGCCGCTGGATCGCTGCGCGGGCGGGATCTGCTGAGCGTGGCGGATCTGTCGGCCGATGAGGTCGGGCGTGTCTTCGTGACGGCGGCGGCGCTCAAGGGCGAATACCGGGCGTCGCGCCGGCACGTCGCGCCGCCGCTCACCGGCCGGACGTTGGCGATGCTGTTCCAGAAGCCGAGCCTGCGCACGCGGGTCACCTTCGAGGCCGGGATGGCCCAGCTGGGTGGCCACGCGATCTACCTGACCCATGACGTGGTGCTCGGCCAGCGTGAGAGCGTCCGAGATGTCGCCCGTAACCTCGATCGGTTCGTCGACGCGATCGTCGTCCGGACGGGGCCGCACGAGGTCGCGGTCGAGCTGGCGGCCCAGGCCGAGATCCCGGTCATCAACGGCCTGACGCTGCGAGAGCATCCGTGCCAGGCCCTCGCGGATGTCTTCACGATGCGCGAGCGGTTCGGTCGGCTCGAGGGCCTCGTGGTCGCGTTCGTCGGGGACGGGAATAACGTCTACCACTCGCTGGCGCTGCTCGGCGCGGCGCTCGGGATGGAGGTCCGCCTCGCGCATCCCGAGGGATACGCGCCGAACGACCGGATCGTGGCCCGGGCCATGGCGCTGGCGGCCGCGTCGGGTGGCCGGCTGACGTTCGGGCACGATCCGGTCGAGGTGGTCCGCGGCGCGGCCATCGTCTATACGGACGCCTGGACGTCGATGGGCCAGGAGGCCGAGACCGAGGAACGGCGCGACGCCTTCGCCGGCTTTCGGGTCGACGACGCCCTGCTCGACGCCGCAGGCCCAGACGCCATGGCGATGCATTGCCTCCCCGCGCACCGCGGCGAGGAGATCACTTCCGATGTCATGGACGGACCGCGTAGTCTCATCTGGGAAGAGTCGGAGAATCGGCTGCACG
>DAIOXD010000225.1:0-3199 GCA_036758145.1 Candidatus Limnocylindrales bacterium | reverse complement strand
GGAGATCCGATGCCCACCTTCGATGTCGATGCGCTGCGCACCCAGTTCCCGGCGCTGATGCGCGTCCAGGACGACCGGCGCGTCGTCTTCCTCGATGGCCCGGGCGGCACCCAGGTCCCCGAGCGGGTGATCGACGCGGTCGTCGCCTACTACCGCGACGCGAACGCGAACACGGACGGCGCCTTCTGGACGAGCCGGGTCTCGGACGAGATCGTCAGCGAGGCCCACGCTGCGGTCGCCGACTTCCTGGGTGCGGCCAGCCCGCACGAGATCAAGTTCGGCCAGAACATGACCAGCCTGACCTTCCATCTCGGGCGCTCGATCGGGGCGACGCTCAGCCCGGGCGACGAGATCATCGTCACGACCCTCGACCACGAGGCGAACGTCTCGACCTGGCGGGCGATGGCCGCCGACCGCGGCCTCACGGTCCACACCGTCGACATCGATCCGACCGACGTGACGCTCGATCTCGAGGACCTCGAGTCGAAGCTCTCCAAGAAGACGAAGCTCGTCGCGGTCGGCTATGCCAGCAACGCGGTCGGCACGATCAACCCGGTCCGCGAGATCGTCGCGCGGGCACACGAGGTCGGTGCCCTGACCTATGTCGATGCCGTCGCCTATGCGCCGCACGGCCCGATCGACGTCCAGGCGCTCGACACCGACTTCCTCGTCTGCTCGGTCTACAAGTGGTTCGGCCCGCACCTCGGCGCGCTGTACGGCAAGACCGCGATCCTCGACGACCTGCCCGCCTACAAGGTCCGACCGGCGCACGACAGATGGGAGACCGGGACCCAGTCGTTCGAGGCGATCGCAGGGGCGCTCGCCGCCACCGACTACCTGCGCGACGTCGGCCGGAACTATGGCGACGTGACGGGTGCCCCCGATGCCACCGACGCCAGTGAACGGCGGCGGGAACTCGTCGCCGGGATGGTCGCCATCGCCGACTACGAACGGTTCCTGGTGACCCGTCTGATCGACGGCCTCGAGGGCATCGAGGGCGTGACGATCCATGGCATCACCGACCGCTCGCGCTTCACCGCCCGCGTGCCGACCGTCGCGATCTCGATCGAGGGCATCCATCCGCGAGCCGCCGCCGAGACGCTCGGGCGCGAGGGGATCTACGTCTGGGACGGCGACTTCTACGCGACCGGCCTCATCGAACGGCTGGGCAAAGCCGAGACCGGTGGCGTCCTGCGGCTCGGGCTGGTCCACTACAACACGGCGCAGGAGGTTGACCGGGTCGTCGCGGCGATCGGCCAGCTCGTCGCCGCGCGATGAGCTCCCTCGGCGGGCGATGAGCGAGCGGCCATCGATCCGCCGTCGACTGGCGCGTCCCTTCGACCCCCTCGAGCTGCGACGGATCAAGCGCCTGTGGGTGCGCCACTCGGTCGCCGAGGACGCCCGCGATATCGACGGCCTGATCGCGACCCTGGCGCCGGACTGCGTCTACGAGATCGTCCCGACCGGCCAGCGCTGGGAGGGCCATGCCGGCGCGCGCTCGTTCTACTCCGAGCTGTTCGCGGCCTTCCCGGACAACGCCTTCGCTCTCTCGGAGATCGTGATCGGTCCGCAGGGCGCGTTCGAGGCGGCGACGCTGACCGGCACCAACCGGGGTCCATGGGCGGGCGTCCCGCCGTCGGGGATGGCCGTCTCGCTCGAGGTGTTGATCCTGTTTCCATGGGACCCCGTCACCGAACGGTTCACCGGGGAGCGGATCTGGTTCGATCGTGGAGGGCTCTGAGCCGGAGGGTGGAGAGCGGCGTCGCTTGCGTGGTCCACCCGGCTGGCCCCATCATCGCCGGGCCGGCGACCCGTCCGGCGCCCTGGGGGAGACACGCATGTCCGTTGTCCGGCGGGCCAGCCGCACTGGCGCATTCCTCATCCCCATCGCACTCATCCTCGCCGCCTGCTCAGGCGGGACGACCGCGTCCGGGGCGCCATCATCCACCGGCACGCCGTTGCCGACGGCCAACGTACCGGCCAGCGCCGGAAGCGAGGCGACCCCGGCGTCGTCCGGCGGGCTCGCCATCCCGTCGTTCGACATCAGCGTCCTGACCAAGGGCCTCGCCGGCCTCGACTCGTATCAGGTCTCGATCAGCGTCGCGGGCGCAGAGACCTACAAGGGCACCGTCGTGACCAAGCCCGTGCTGTCGCGTGACCTGACGATCGCCGGCGGCACCCGGATCGTCGTCATCGGCAACGAGGCATGGGTCGCGCAGGGCGGCGGGGCCCTAACATCGGTCCCCGAATCGATGGCGACCGGCCTCTTCACCGCCTATGACCCGACCCTCCTCGTCGGCGCCTTCTCGGGCGCCGTCTGGGCCCAGAACTCAGCGAACATCGGCGTCGAGCAGAAGAACGGGATCAGCGCGCACCACTACCACATCGATGCCACGACGATCGTCGGCGGCTTCAGCGGTCTTCCCGCGGGCGCGGTGGTCGACACGTGGATCGCCGATGCGGGCTATCTCGTCGCCTTCGAGGCCACCGGCATCACCGGCGGCGACATCAAGATCGAGGTGACCAACGTGAACGACCCGGCCAACAAGGTCGACCGGCCGAGCTGACCGAAGGGGACGGCGTTGAGCCGCACGGTCCTCATCGTCGGCGGCGGGATCGTCGGCTGCGCCACGGCGTACTACTGCGCCCGTGAGGGCATGGACGTCACGCTGCTCGAACAGAAGACGATCGGCTACGGCGCCTCCGGCCGGAACCCCGGTTGGCTCTGGCTCCACTGCCGGACGCCGGGCTTCGCCCTCGACATCTCTCGCGCGGGGCGGGCGCTCTACCCGGAACTCCTCGCCGAGTTGCCCGGCGGCTTCGAGTTTCGCCCGAGTGGTGGGCTCATGTACTTCATGACCGCGGACCAGGGTGCCGTCTTCGAGGAATTCGTCACGGCCCGCCGGGGCGCCGGGTTGGACATCTCGCTCATCGACGGCGCCGAGGTGCGTCGCCTCGTGCCGCCCATCCGGCCGGACGTCCTGGGCGCCAGCTACTGCTCGGAGGACGCGCAGATCGTGACGTCCACCTTCCTCGAGGCCCTCGTCCGGGGCGCAAAGGCCGAGGGCGCGACGATCCGCGAAGGGGTGTCCGTCGAGGGCCTCGCCTTCGATGATGACCGGGTCATCGGCGTCGAGACGGACGGCGGTCGGCTCATGGCGGACGCAACGGTCATCGCATCGGGCGCGTGGAGCACGGC
>DAIOXD010000224.1:682-3268 GCA_036758145.1 Candidatus Limnocylindrales bacterium | reverse complement strand
TGTTTGATAGGCCGCATGTGGAAGTCCGGTGACGGATGAAGCTGAGCGGTACTAACGGTCGAGGGCTTGACCTCTTCAGCAACTGACCAGGGGTCGGTGGCTGGAAGGATCGTGATCAGATCCACTGACTACTCGAATATCGAAGATCATCCGGCGCCCCGCTCGGTCATCAGGACCGCAGCGTCGAGCCGCTGCCGAGACCATCCAGACGCGAAGGATCCCGGTGACTCTAGCGGAGAGGCCACACCCGTTCCCATCCCGAACACGGCAGTTAAGCTCTCCAGCGCCGAAGATACTGAGAGGGCAGCCTTTCGGGAAAATAGGTCGTCGCCGGGATTTTTGCGTACCCGGGCCATCGATGCTGGCCAGGGACGGGTCGCCGACCGGCTCGGCCGCACCCCGCTATCCTCTTGGACATGACCGCGGTCGACCCGGAGACGCGCCCCTCGCCGCCCGTCGTGGATGACCCCGGAGTCGACCGGACCATGGCCCGGATCTGCCCGTACCTCGCCGCCGCCGACGGGGGTTGGCGCAGTTCGACGGCCGCCCGCGAGCATCGCTGCGGCGCCGTGACACCGCCGGCTCAGCTGGCTGCCGAGAAGCAGCGACGGCTGTGCCTGACCGGCGATCACGTCACCTGCGCCACCTATGAGGCCGCGCGCGCCGCGCGACCACTCGCCCAGGGTCCCGCTGCGACCCTGCCCCGGCCGCTGGCCCGGACCACCCCGCTCGTCCTCGACCATGGTCGGATCGCCGTCGCGATCCCGGCCCTTCGATCGGATCGATCGACCAGCCAGGCCCTCCTCATCGTCCTCCTGGCCATCGCCTTCATCGCCATCCTGTTCGCCCGGCTCACAGGCGGCAACGATCTGGCCGGCGCGACCGCCTCGACGACCCCGCGTGCGACGGCCGCGGCCGGCACCGGCGGGAAGAGCGCGGCGCCCACCAGCCGACCGTCCGCGACGCCCGTCGCCAGTGCCGCGGCTTCGGTGGCGCCCGCCACCCCCCGACCGTCTGCTCCGGCGTCGCGGACCTACAAGGTCAAGTCCGGCGACACGCTGATCGGGATCGCCGCCAAATACGGGACGACGCCCAAGGCGATCGCGAAGCTCAACGGGATCTCGGTCTCGGCGAACCTTCATGTCGGGCAGGTCCTGAAGATCCCCTGATCGAAGCGCGGCGGGCTGGCGGCGGGTTCGCCTCAGCGCTGGCAACCTCGGCAGAACGAGGTGATGAAGCCACCGGCCTTGACCTCGGTGATGCGCGTGCCGCAGCGCGGACACGGCTGGCCGCCCTTGTCGTGGACCGCGAGGAAATCCCGGACCTGCCGTTCGAAGGTCGGCGGGACGCGTTCGCGCAGGATCTCGATCGCATTCGCAAGGGTCGCGCGCGTGGCCTCATAGAGCGCGTCGACCTCCTCGGCCGCCAGGCTCGCCCGTTTGCGGAACGGGAGAAGACGGGCGGCGTGGAGGATCTCGTCGCTGTATGCATTGCCGATCCCGGCCACGAAGGACTGGTTCCGGAGGAGGTTCTTGAGCTCGCCCGGGTGACGCCGGATCCGGTCGCGCCAGACCTTGAGGGTCAGGGCCGGATCGTCGGCGTCGGGGCCCTGGTCCGGTTCACCAAGGCCCGGGACCACGCGATCGACCCCGGCCGCGCGCAGGTAGACCTTGCCCATCTGGGTTGGGTCGCGATAGCGGAGCTCGGGTCGCGCGGCGTCGGCGGGGAGCCAGGCGGCGCCTGCCGTCCACGCTGCGGCATCGTCCGGGCCACCCTCCCGCGAGCCGAAGCCGAGGACGAGCGCCGTCTTGGCGGGCAGCTTGTCGCCTGGCACGGCGAGTTGGAATCGGCCGGTCAGCATCGGGTTGCAGGCGATCTCGTCGCGATCGAGGTCGATGAGCAGGAACTTGCCGCGCCGGCGGATCGACTGGACCCGTTGCGAGACGAACGCCTCGAGTTCGGCAGGCGTGCCGCGCACCGCGAGCGGCCCGGGCGCGCTCGCCGAGCGGATCGGACGGCCGGCCAGGGCGGCGTGGAGGGCGTCGGCGACCACGGTCAGATCGGGCAATTCGGGCACGGCGCGGCGATTGTAGCCGTCGGAAGGCGTGTGCTAGACTCTCCCGGCCCCAAGGGGCATGGACAGTGCACGAGCGACATAGAGCCCATTCGACGCACGAAGGAGCGGACCGCGGAGTCGATCACCACGGACCACTTGAGCGTTTCGGACACGGCTTGAGCGTCGCTCAGGCCGTTCGTGATTCTCGGGCGCGAATCCACAACCAGGAGTGACCAATCCCTTGACCGAAGAACAGCAGGGCGGGACGACGCCGGAGCCGGAGGCCCTCGCCTCCGCCGCCGACCAGGCGTCCGAAGACAGCGTCGCGGCGGTCGCCGTCGCGGACGAGCCCGCCACCGCGACAGACGAAGCCGAGCCGACCACCGAACCGGAGAGCGCACCCGCGGCCGACGCCGCACCCGCGGCCGACGTGGCACCCGACGGATCCGATGCGGACGCCGTCGCCGGGCTCACCTCCGCCGACGCGGACGGGAACGGCACGCACGTCGCGGCGCCCATCGAGGCATCCG
>DAIOXD010000224.1:0-672 GCA_036758145.1 Candidatus Limnocylindrales bacterium | reverse complement strand
CGGTCAGGCCGCCGCCGAGACCCAGCCCGCTGAAGCCCAGCCGGCCGCGGACGCCCTGAGCGCGGATGAAACGGCCGATGCGCCCGCTGCCAGCGACGACGAAGAAGAGCCTGCGCCCGCGCGCGAACTCGGCCCGGAGCCGACGACGATGGAGGAGCTCCTCGCCGAGCAGGACACCGACATCAAGAGCTTCAAGCATGGTGATGTCGTCGAGGGCCAGGTCGTCCGTATCGACAAGGACGAGATCCTGGTCGACATCGGGGCCAAGAGCGAAGGCGTCGTCAGCAACCGCGAGCTGTTCGGTCGTCACGGCGAGGGTCAGCCCGAGCTCAAGATCGGCGACACGGTCCTCGTCTATGTCCTGCAGCCGGAATCGCCCGAGGGCCATGTCGTCCTCTCGCTTCGCCGGGCCGGTCTCGAGCGCAAATGGCGCGCCATGCAGGAGCAGTTCGAGGCGGGCGTCATCATCGAGGCGCCGGTCATCGACCACAACAAGGGCGGCCTGATCGTCGACTGCGGCATCCGTGGCTTCGTCCCGATCAGCCAGATCGTGGACTTCCCGCGTCGGCCGCAGAACGACCAGCCGCGCGACGCGGCCCAGGAGATCGCCGAGAAGTTGATGCCGTTCGTCGGCCGCAAGCTCCGGCTCAAGATCCTCGAGGTCAACCGCAA
>DAIOXD010000223.1:0-3273 GCA_036758145.1 Candidatus Limnocylindrales bacterium | reverse complement strand
GCCGGGCTGATCGCGCTGCTCATCTTCGCGCCGTGGATGGTGCGCGACTGGCTGGTCTTCGGGAGTCCCCTGCCGGGTCAGGCCGTCGCCAACGCCTTCAGCGTTTCGGGCCTCGACATCTTCGCCTGGCATGATCCACCGACCCTGTCGCGCTATCTCGCGGTCGGCCCTGCCCGGCTGCTCGAGATGCGGGTCGAAGGGCTGCTCCACAACCTGGTGACCGTCCTGCTCCTGCCGGGCCTGCCGCTGTCGCTGTTCGGGCTCCTGGCGCTGCCGTGGCAGGCTCGCGGCGCGGCGGTCCGGCCGGTCGCGCTGCTGGCGGCGACCACGTTCCTCGTCACCAGCCTGGTCTTCCCGGTCGCGACGACGTGGGGCACGTTCCTCCACGCGGCCGGACCGGCTCAGGTCCTCATCGTCCTGTGTGCGCTGCTGGCGCTCGATGCCGCCACCGCGCGGCTCGGGGTACGCCTCGGCTGGACGCGACCGGTCGCCTGGCTCGGACCCGCCCTCGGGATCTTCGGGTCGGTCCTCTTCTCGGCCGCGCTCCTGCCCGGCTTCGCCGGCGGGGCGAAGGAGACCGCCGCGCAGTTCGAGGAGCTCGGCCGCCGGATGGCCGCGATCGGCCACCCGCTCGACGCGTCGGCCGGACCGGTCATCACGGACTTCCCGATCTGGCTGGCCGAGACGCTCCGGGTCCCGTCTCTGGCACTCCCCGACGAGTCGCCCGGCGACGTCCTGTCCCTCGCCCATGACCCCAGGTTCCCCGGTACGAACCTGGTGGTCGTCCTCGAACGGACCCACGGGCAATGGCCCGGCGTGCTGGATACGCCCACCGCAGACGCGGATTGCTTCCATGAGCTGGACCTCGGTCCCGGACCGGCCGGCATCACCGACCCGCTCGCCGACGCGCGCGTCTTCGAAGTCGTCTGCCCATGAGAAACGACCCCTATACTCAAAGTCCCATGGAGCCAGCACGCGCCGGGACCGATGCACGGGACAGTCGCTTCGACGGACTCCACGCGGAGGCGAAGGCGGCGGTCGGATACAGCGCGAACACGCTCCGAAGCGTGCGCGAACGCTATCGGGAGGCGTACGCCGAGGCCCTCGGGCAGTGGCAGTCCCTGCGCGACGAGCTCGACACCGTCGACCGTGGACCGTCGGATGCCGCCCGCCAGACCAGCACCGCGCCAGTGGATCGGGCGGCCGACGCGGCCGAGGCCGGCGCCGACGACTTCCGGCGGCGCGCCCTTCGCGGCGATGAGGAGGCACTGAGTGTCGATCTTGGCGACCGTCAGGCCGAGCTCGCCAAGCTGGAGCTCGCCGAGCGGACCCTCGAGCGGACCTGGCTCTTCCTCGAGCGCGGCGACGTAAGCCTGCTGACGGAGGTGGGCGGACCGGCGACGGCCGGCGATCTGCAGATGCGGATCGTGGAAGCCCAGGAGGCCGAACGGTCGCGTCTCGCGCAGGAGATCCACGATGGCCCGGCCCAGGCCGTGAGCAATGCGATCTTCCAGGTCGAGTACATCGAGCGGATCATCGAGTCCGACCCGCTCCTCGCCCGGACCGAGCTGCGCTTGCTGCGCGAGCTGCTCCGCCGGGAGCTCGGCGACGTCCGGGCCTTCATCAGCCAGCTCCGGCCGCCGATGCTCGACCAGCTCGGCCTCGACGGGGCGATCGTCGAGACGGTGCAGCACACGAGTGCGC
Organism: Candidatus Limnocylindrales bacterium; assembly: GCA_036758145.1. Taxonomy (GTDB): domain Bacteria; phylum Chloroflexota; class Limnocylindria; order Limnocylindrales; family CSP1-4; genus SPCO01. Next base: position 1,569 of record DAIOXD010000223.1, on the reverse strand, counting down.
TCATCGGGCAGGACATCGCGACCGACCTGACCGCCCCCGCGTCATCGCTGACGGATGGGCAGCGGACGGCCGTCCTGCGCGTGGCCCAGGAGGCGCTGCAGAATGTCCGGAAGCACGCGGAGGCGACCACGGTCTCGGTCATCACGCGCCTGGACGACGACGGCTGGGTCCTCGAGGTCAGCGACGACGGCAAGGGTTTCGACGTCGGGGCCGTGGCGGCACGGGGCCGCCGGAACTTCGGGCTCCAATTCATGCGCGAGCGTGCCGAACTGATCGGCGCGCGATTCGACGTACGATCGCGACCCGACGGCGGGACCGTCGTCCGCCTCGCGATCCCGACGGGGATGCCAGCGGGAGGAAAGGAGAGCTCATGACTGCTATGGATTACAGCGGGCCCGATCGCCGGCGAGGCGGACCGGATCGCAGGGCCCTGGACGAGGTCACGCGGATCCTCGTCGTCGACGACCACGCATTGTTCCGGATGGGGATCGCCAACATCCTCGGGCGTGAGCCCGACTTCGAGATCGTGGCCGAGGCGGAAGACTCGCGCGGCGCCATCGATCGCGCCCTCGAGACCTCGCCCGACATCATCCTGATGGATCTTTCCCTGCCATCGCCGGGCGGCATCGAGACGACCCAGCGGATCAAGCGCGAGCTGCCCTCGACGGGGATCATCGTCCTCGCGCAGACCGAGGATGAGGACGCGCTGTTCGACGCGATCAAGGCCGGGGCGGCTGCCTTCATCCTCAAGGATGTCGGTCCGGACGACCTGGTGACCATCATCCGCCGGGTGGTCGCGGGCGAGTACCTCATCAACGACAAGGTGTTCTCCAAGCCGGCCGTGGCGTCGCGCGTCCTCAAGGAATTCCGCGAGCTGGCCGTCTACGGCCAGGACGCGGCACCCATCTTCGCGCCACTCTCACCGCGCGAGGTCGAGATCCTCGACAACATCGCCCAGGGCATGACCAACAAGCAGGTCGCCTACGCGTTGTCGATCAGCGAGCAGACCGTCAAGAACCACATGAGCTCGATCCTGCGCAAGCTCTCCGTCAACGACCGGACCCAGGCCGTCGTCTATGCGATGCGCCAGGGCTGGATCCGGATGCCGGAAGACTGATCGAGGCAAACCCTCGCAAGCATGGGACGATGACAACCCTCCCCGAGCTGTCCGCGAGGATGGCCGATGAGCTGGCCCAGCTCGAGGCCGAGCTGGGCGAGGTCGACCTGCTCGTCGCCCAGGCCAGGACCGAGGCCACCCGCCATGAGACGCGCCGCGCGGCGGCCGGCGAGAAGATCACGACCGCGACGACGGCCGCGACCTCGGCGGGCACGACGATCGATCCCGGCACCGCGGCCGACCTCAACGCGCAGCTCGTCCTGCTCACCAAGCGGGCCGCGTTGATGGAATCGCAGGTCGATGTCCTCGAGGGCAAGCGGCGCGCCCTTGGCCGCTATCGGGACGCCTTGGCGGTCTACGTCGAAGCCCTCGACGGCATGGATGACGTGCCACCGTCCGCGCGGCCGTCAAAGGCATCGGCCGCGGCGCAGGCCGCGCAGAAGGCCCTGGCC
>DAIOXD010000222.1:0-3309 GCA_036758145.1 Candidatus Limnocylindrales bacterium | reverse complement strand
GCGCCGGGAACTGGGTGCGCAGCGCATCGACATCGAAGGTGGGCATCGGATCTCCCGGGCTGGCTAGGTCGGGCCGAGCGTACCGTAAAGGCCGATGTCCGGGCAGGAACGCTTTCGGCCCGCTCCGCCCGAACATTCCGCTCAGTAATGACTGACGGATCGGGCACGCTCGGCCACGGTCCGATTCGGCCCGATTCGCGGGTCGGCCACGCTCGCTCACGCTGGTTTTCATATCCCAGCGGAATGATCCGAGGGCGGCGGACGGCGCCCGCCCCCTATGGCAGGCGGCCGAACCAGACCGCCGAGAGCCCGGCCCCGAGCACGACCAGGAGCAACCCCGCTCCGACCAGCGCGAACGTGACCTCCTGGCGCTCCTCGGTGTAGCCGATGCGCGACTGGAGGTTGTCGTAGACGCTGGCGAGCTCCGCGGCCGTCGGGGCCGTGAACGCGGTGCCGCCCGTGATCGCCGCGATCTGATCGAGCGTCGCGGTGTCCGGCGGGACGTCGAGCGTGACGATCCGTCCGGACTGGTCCTGGACGTCGACCGTCCCCGTGGGCGTGCCAAGCGCGATGGTATAGATCGGGACGCCGAGCGTCTTCGCCCGCTGCGCGGCATCGAGCGGCTGTGCCTGCCCGACCGAGTTCGCGCCGTCGGACAGCAGGATCGTCGCCACCAGCGGTTGGCTGGACGGCGTGGATGCCCCGGGCGCCGCCGAAGCGCCGGGCGCCGCCGAGGCGTTGGGCGCGGTGGTGGCGTCGGGCGTCTCGGTGCCGTCCTTCTGGATCTTCTCGGCGATGTCGAGGACCTGCATCAGGGCGTCGCCCATGGCCGTCCCGTCGCGCGCCGTGAGCCCGTCGATCGCCGTCTTGAGCTGGGTCCGGTCGGTCGTGGGGCTGACGAGCGTCACCGGCTCCGAGGCGAAGGAGACGACCCCGACCCGGACGCCCGCAGGCAGCTGATCGATGAACGCGAGGGCCGAGGCACGGGCCGCGTCGAGCCGCGTCGGCGAGACATCGGTCGACCGCATCGATCCCGAGACATCCATCGCCAGGATCACCGTCGCATCCTGGCGTGGGACCGCGACGACCATCGTCGGCCGGGCGAGCCCGATGAGGAGCGCGGCGATGGCGCCCAGGTAGAGCGCCGGCGGGAGGTGGCGGCGCCACGAGGGACGCTTCGGGACGAGGTTCGAGAGGAGCGCAAGGTTGGTGAAGCGGACGGCGTACCGGCTCCGGCGGCGCTGTGCCCACAGGTAGAACCCGATCGCGATCGGGACCAGGAGCAGGCCGAGGAGCATCTCGGGCGCGAGGAAATTCATGCGGGTCGTCCTGTGCGGTCAGGGGTCCGGGTGAAGCCGCGAGCGAGCGCGGGGAGCCACGGACCGTCGGTGGAAAGTCGGAGGTGGCGGACCGCGAGCCGGCGGAACTCGGCGGCGAGCGATGCGCGGTCGGCCGAGGCCGCGCCCTCGAAGGCGGATCTGAGCCGGCGGTCGCCGGTGTCGACGCGCAGGGTCTGGCCGGTCTCGGGGTCGATGAGGGTCAGCTCGCCGACATCGACGAGGGCATCCTCGCGCGGGTCGGAGATCTCGAGGGCGATGACGGCGTGGCGGCCGGCGACCTCGGTCAGGGCCGGCAGCCAGTCCCGTGGTCCGCGGAAGTCCGAGACGATGACGACCACGCCCGGTGTGGTCCGGATGGCGCCGACGAGGGCCAGGGCACGGGCCGGTGAGGTCTCGCCGCCACCCTCCTCGGGCGGCTCTGCGGAGATGGCATGCAGGAGGCCGAGCATCCCGCGACTCCCGCCCGCCGGTGGGCCGACCGCCTCACGACCGACACCGTACGTGACCACCCCGAGCCGGTTGCCGCGTCGGGCGGCGAAGCGCCCGACGACGAGCGCGGCACCCTCGGCCACGTCGGTCTTGCGCCGGTCCGCGGTCCCGAAATGCATCGATGGGGAGTGGTCGAGCAGGAGCCACGCGGTCAGCTGCCGGTCGGGCACGTCCTCGCGGACCTGCGGGATCAGCGTGCGCGCGGTGGCGTTCCAGTCGATCCGGCGGACGTCGTCGCCCGGCTCGTACGGCCGGATCCGGTCCAGCTCGAGACCGGCTCCGTGGCCACGGCCGAGGTGGTCGCCGCTCATCTGGCCACCGACGCGCCGGTCGAGCGAGAGCTCCAGCTGGCGGACCAGACGGTCCGCGATCGGGCCCGGACCGGGTCGCGCCGCCGTTCGATCGCGCCGGCCGATGCGCCCCAGGTCGGCGGTCGGCCGGAGCGGGGTGGCGGGTGCGGTCATGCGGTCGGCTCCGCCGCCATCTCGAGGCGCGGCGCCGGGACGAGCGTCAAGACCCGCTCGACGATCGCGTCGGGGGTGATCCCATCGGCCAGTGCCGCGTAGCTCAGGACGAGCCGGTGACGGAGGACGTCGGGGGCCAGGGCGATGACGTCGGATGGGAGGGCATAGCGGCGACCGTGGAGGAGCGCCATCGCCCGCGCGCCGTGGATGAGGTTGATCGAACCGCGCGGGCTCGCGCCATACGAGACATAGCTCTCGAGGTCCGGCGCCCCCCAATAGGTGAGCCGCCGGGTCGCCTCGACCAGCGCGACCGCATAACTGATGAGCCGCGGGTCGACGTAGACCTCGTCGACGGTCGCCTGGAGGCGGATGAGGCCTTCGGCATCGAGGATCTCGCGCGGCGGCATGGCCGTCACGAGCGAGCGCGCGACGATCTGCGCCTCGTCGGCCGGGTTCGGGTAGTCGAGCAGGATCTTGAGCATGAACCGGTCGACCTGCGCCTCGGGCAGCGGATAGGTCCCCTCGGCTTCGATCGGGTTCTCGGTCGCCAGGACGAGGAACGGCGACGGGACCTTGAACGTCTCGTGGCCGATCGTGACCTGGTGCTCCTGCATGACCTCGAGGAGCGCGGACTGGACCTTGGCGGGCGCCCGGTTGATCTCGTCGGCGAGCAGGAAGTTGGCGAAGACCGGACCCGGCTCGACGTCGAAGGCGCCCTTGTCCGGCCGGTAGATCCGGGTCCCGACGAGGTCGGACGGCATCAGGTCCGGGGTGAACTGGATGCGCTTGAAGGAGCCGCCGAGGACCTCTGCGAGGGTCTTGATGGTGAGCGTCTTGGCCAGCCCGGGTACGCCCTCGAGTAGCAGGTGGCCGCCACTGAGAAGGCCGACCAGGATCCGCTCGAGCATCGCGTCCTGCCCGACGATGACCCGCCGGATCTCGAACAGGATGGCCTCGGCGGTGGCGCGCGGATCGGACGGGTCGGGGAGGGCGCGCAGGTCGGCGGCGGCCTTCGA
>DAIOXD010000221.1:0-3321 GCA_036758145.1 Candidatus Limnocylindrales bacterium | reverse complement strand
GGCATCCAGACCGTGCGCGGTCCGTGCGACCTCGGCGAGGAGATCGGGGGTCGATTCGAGCTCGAGGGTCAGGCCATCCGACCTCGCCAGCTTCGTCCTGGCGTCCGCCACCGGCCGGAAGTCGGCGACCGCCGCGGCCATCACCAGCGCGTCGAACCCGGCCGACCCGTCCGGCCCTTGGACCGTGTCGCGGAGCGCCGCCCCGAGTTCTGCCGTCGAGACGACCTTGACGACGGTCGCTTCGGAGGGCAAGGGGACCTCGACGTTGGCCGCGATGACCGTCACCCGCGCACCGCGGTCGAGCGCGGCCCGGACGATCGCCGCGCCCATCTTCCCCGTGGAGTGGTTCCCGATGAAGCGGACCGGGTCGATCGCCTCGCGCGTCCCGCCGGCGGTCACGACGATGTGCCGGCCGGTCAGGTCGGCGTCGCGCGCCGCTGACACGAGCGGCGGTCGCGCGGCGGGATCCGCGGCGCGCACCGGAACATCCCCGATGGCCGCCACGACGGCGTCCACGATGAACGTCAGGTCTGCGAGACGACCCACGCCGGACTGCCCGGACGCGAGAGGCCCCGAGTCGGGTTCGACCACGACGTACCCGAAACTTCGCAAGCGCGCCACGTTCGCCGTCGTAGCCGGGTGGGTCCACATGTCGCCATCCATCGCCGGCGCGACGACGACCGGGGCCGAGGTGGCCAGACAGGTGGCGGTCACTACGTCGCCCGCGAGCCCATTGGCCATCGCGCCCAGCCAGTGCGCCGTCGCGGGCGCGACGACGATGGCGTCGGCCGCATCGCCGATCAGGATGTGGCCGATCCGGCCGTCGGGGAGGAGGTCGAGCACCTCGGTCTCGACCGGGTGGCGTGAGAGCGCCGCGAACGACAGGGCACCCACGAAGCGGGTCGCGGTCGGGGTCAGCATGACCGCGACGTCGGCGCGCTCGGCGCGCAGGAGACGGAGCAGTTCGACGGCCTTGTACGCCGCGATCGAGCCCGTGACGCCAAGCCCGATCAGGCGCCCGGCGAGCCGGCCGGCCGGCCGGCGGTCCTGCTCGACCGTCACGTGAGGCCCAGCTGGAGCGGCTCGCCGCCGCCGACCTCGGCGTGGAGGATGGCCAGGCCCTTGAGCGTCAGGTCGGGGTCGATCGCGTCGATGCCCTCCAGGGCGCGCGCCCACGGTGCCGCCGACAGCCCGCCGGTCAGGATCGCGCAGACCGCGTCGGGCTCGACATCGTTCGTGTCAGCCAATTCCCGCCGGATCCGGGCGAGGAGGCCGGTCACGAGCGCCTGGTAGCCGAAGATCGTCCCGGACTGCATCGCGCTCACGGTGTCCCGACCGATCGCCCGGTCCGGGGCGCGCAGCTCGATCCGTGGCAGCTTGGCGGTCCGCGCGGCGAGCGCTTCCAGCCCGAGCTCGAGACCCGGCGCGATCGCCCCGCCGACATAGGCCCCGTCCGCGGCCACACAATCGAAGGTGGTGGCCGTCCCGAAGTCCACGACGATGGCCGGGGTCCCGTGCAGGCGGGCCGCGGCGAGGGCGTTGACCAGTCGATCGGCACCGACATCGCCCGGCCGGTCGACCCGGACCGCCAGCGGCACCGTACCGGGACCCGCCACGAGGAGCGGACAGGCGCGTCGCTCGGCGATCGCCTCGACCGCGCTGCTGAGCGTCGGGACCACCGACGCGAGGGCGATCGCATCGAGGTCGGCGAGCGCGATGCCATCGAGTCGAAGGAGGCCGTCGAGGAGCAGTTCGACCTCGTCGGTCGTCGCGAGCGCGTTCGTCGCGGCGCGGCGGGTCGCGAGCAGCGCACCGGCCCGGAAGAGGCCGACGGTCACGTTCGTGTTCCCGATATCGAGCGCGAGCAGCATGGTGACGATGATACGCGGCGCACGCGCCGCCACCCGGACCGTGGACCCGCCGGATGGTGCGGATCGGGCTCGCCGCGGCATCCGCCGTGGAGTACCATCGGCCCGTCCGCCCCCTCCGCCCACCGAGGAGACGCCGGGTGTCCAGCCCGCCCCCCGCGAAGTTCTTCATCAACCAGGGCGTCGTCACGAGCCGGACGGACATGCTCCACCTCCTCCGGCCGTTGCTCAAGCAGACGGTCACGTACCGGTACTTGCGTGGTCGCGAGGTCATCGCCCACGGCACCGGCTGGATGGAGCGGATCGTCGTCGATTCGGACGATATCTCGACCTATTTCACGCCGCTGGCGATCACCCTCAACATCGACTCGTTCGAGCACCTCGAATTCGAGACGCGTCCCGACCAGCTCCTCGTCTACACGCTCGTCCAGGGTGACGAGCGGGTGGTCGTCGAGTTCGCGCCGATCGGCCCGAGCGAGACCGACGATTCGCCGTTCGCGCCCCGACAGCTTGCGTTCGACACCAGCGAATTCGTCCAGATGGAGCTGCTCGGCCTCGAAGCCCGCGAGGACGAGTAGCCATATCGGAAGACCGGAGACGGTCGAGCGTTTGGGGGAGAGAGGGAAGGCGACCGCGTATGGGCGGTCGCTCGGACCGGCACTGGCGCGTCCCGAGCCCGCCATGGGACCCGGCGCGCCCAAGCGGGCAAGGAGGAATGGATCCAGGTGAGCGCTGAAGCGCAGCCCAACACATCACCGCAGCCCGATACGTCACCGCCGCCCAGCGCACCGGCCGGCGGGATCGCCGACTACTTCAAGTTCGCGGAGCGCGGCACGGACATCGCGACCGAGGCCAGGGCCGGCGTGACGACGTTCATGGTCATGGCCTACATCATCTTCCTGAACGGGAACATCATCGCCAAGCCGCTCGGCCTCGACCCGATCGCGGTGTCGGCCGGCACGGCCCTGATCGCCGGGATCATGACGATCGCGATGGGCCTCGTCGGCAACTATCCGTTCGCCCTGGCAGCCGGGCTCGGGATCAACGCGATCGTCGCCTTCACCCTGACCGCCAAGGGCCTCGACGCGAAGGGCGCGATGGGCGTGATCGTGCTCGAGGGGGTCGCCATCACGGTCCTCGTCGCACTCGGCCTCCGAGAGGCGATCATGAACGCGGTCCCGCTGGCCCTGAAACGGTCGATCGGCGTCGGCATCGGCCTCTTCATCCTGTTCATCGGCTTCGCCAACGGCGGGATGATCGTGTCCAACTGCGCCCCCGACTCAGCCACGCTCGGGTTCTGCGACGGCACGCTCGTCACGATGTCGTTCCCGACGTCGCCCGGCCAGTTCGTCTTCCTGCTCGGCCTCGCGATCACCTTCATCCTGTACGCCCGCAAGATCCGGGCCGCGCTGATCATCAGCATCCTGGCGACGACGGTCATCGCGATCCTCGT
>DAIOXD010000220.1:0-3344 GCA_036758145.1 Candidatus Limnocylindrales bacterium | reverse complement strand
TCTTCGGGTTCCTCGGCACCCTCTTCTTCCTGTTCATCCTGTTCGGGTTGATCCGGGCCATCTTGTGGCGCGGCGGCAACGGTCGCCGTGGCTGGGGTCCCGGCGGTCCGGGCGGCCCCGGCGGTCCGGGCTGGTCCGGCCAGGGCCAGTCGCGATGGGAGAGCAAGGCCAACGAGACCTTCGAGGACTGGCACCGCCGAGCGCACGCCGCCGGTGATGGCGGCTCCGCCTCGGGAACGCCTCCCGCCCCGACGACGCCGCCCGACCCGGCCTGAGCGGCCGGCCCTCCCCCGCTTCCCGCGCCCCCGGACATCCCTCCTCCGGGGGCGCTTCCCGCTCTACGATGCGAACCGATGAAGACCATCCTCGTCGTCGATGACGAACCGAAGATCGCCACGCTCGCCCGCGATTACCTCGAGCATGCGGGCTTCGCCGTGCTCACCGCCGCCGATGGACCCTCAGCGCTCACCACCATCCGCCAGCGCCGGCCCGACCTCGTCGTCCTGGACCTCGGCCTGCCGGGTCTCGACGGCCTCGACGTGACGCGCGAGCTCCGGCGCGACTCGAGCATCCCGATCGTGATGCTGACCGCTCGCGATGACGAGCTCGACAAGCTGCTCGGGCTCGAGCTCGGCGCCGACGACTACCTGACCAAGCCGTTCAGCCCGCGCGAGCTCGTGGCGCGGGTCCGGGCCGTGCTGCGACGGGCCGATCGCGCGCCCGAAACGGCCGAGACGATCCACGCCGGCGACGTCATCCTCGACCTGCCGCGGATGCGGGCCGAGGTGGCCGGCACGGCCGTCGAGCTGACGCCGACCGAGTTCCAGCTCCTCGCGACCATCGCGGCCCGTCCGGGCCGGATCTTCACCCGCGCCCAGTTGCTCGATGCGCTCCACGGCGTCGCCTTCGAGTCCTACGAGCGGGCGATCGACTCGCACATCAAGAACCTGCGCCGCAAGCTCGAGCCCGATCCCCGCCGGCCGCGCTACGTCCTGACCGTCTATGGCGTGGGCTACCGCTTCGCCGACGACCGGGCGCTCGATTGATGCCGGAGGATGACGAGCGGCCGTCGGAGGCCTGGGATCGGGATCGGGATGACTGGCGCATGGCACGCAGCCAGTGGCGCCGGCGGCGCATGGCGGAGGCGGGTCGTCGCGGCCCGATGGGCCCACCCTGGGCCGGTCGACGCGGGTTCGGTTGCGCCTTCGGGTTCATCTTCGTCTTCGTCGTCGGCTCCCTCGTGGCGACGATGGCGGTCGTCATCTCGCACATGGGCGCCCTGCCGGGGCTGGTCATCCTGGCGGTCGTCGTCGCGGTGGTGGTCGGGATGGGACGGACCCTCTTCCTGACCGCCCGGACGCTCGATCGGCTCGTCGATGCGACTCGCAAGGTCAAGGCCGGCGATTACACGGTCCGGGTCGACGCCCGCGGGCGATCGACCGGCGGTCTCCGGGCCGTCCGCCAGTTGACCGACGGGTTCGACACGATGATCGCTCGTCTCGAGGCCGACGAGACGCAGCGCCGGACGCTGCTGGCCGATATCAGCCACGAGCTCCGGACGCCGCTCACCGTCGTGCAGGGCAATCTCGAGGCGATCCTCGACGACGTCTATCCGCCGGACCCGGCCCACCTCGGGCTCATCCTCGAGGAGACCCGCGTCCTCGGCCGGCTCATCGACGATCTGCGGACGCTGGCGCTCTCAGAGGCCGGGACGCTCGCCCTCCACCCCGAACCGACCGATCCCGACGTCCTGATCGGCGAGGTCGTGCGCTCGTTCGAGCCTGCGGCGGCCGCAGCCGGGGTCGAGCTGAGCGCCGAGATCGCGGGCGACCTCCCGATCCTCGAGATCGATCCGGTCCGGATCCGCGAGGTCCTCGCGAACCTCGTCGCCAACGCCCTGCGCCACACACCGGCCGGGGGTCGGGTCATCGTCGCCGGCAGCGTGGAAGGCGACTGGGTCCGCCTGGAGGTCCGCGACACCGGTCGCGGGATCGATCCCGCGCTCTTGCCATATGTCTTCGACCGGTTCGTCAAGGGCGACGATTCGCGTGGTTCCGGGCTCGGCCTCGCGATCGCTCGTCAGCTCGTGGTCGCGCATGGCGGCGATATCGCAGCCGAGTCCAGCCCCGGCCAGGGGACGACGATCCGGGTCCGGCTACCGCTCAGGGGCGGGTGATCCGGACATCGTCGACGGCCGCTTCGACCGTGCTGACCCGCCCAAGGTCGGCGGCGGCGAAGACGATCCGGACCTTCTGGCCGGCCCAGCGCGCCATCGGGATCGACGCGGTCGACCAGGTCGGGAGATCCGTCCTGGCGGAGCCGAGCTCCTGACGGACGAGCGTCCGTCGCCCCAGCGCATCCTCGACATAGGCGCGGAAGTAGTCGGCTGTCGATGAGTTCGAGCTGTGGGCCAGGTAGTAGCGGAAGGTCAGCGAGCCGACCATCGGTGGCAATGCGATGGTCGGCGACCGAACCGAGGTCACGCCGCCATCGATGTCGTATGAATAGGCCGTCGTGCCGGCCTTCGGACCGGTGATGAGGGCGTCGGACCCCGACGGGACGGTCCCCGCCTGTCGCGAGGTCGCGGCCGGGTTCGCGCGCTGCCAACGGCCCGCGGTGGCGGTGTCCTTCCCAAGCGGGTTGACGATCCAGCCGCCATAGGTCTCGAAGTTGTCGTACAGGGGCCCGCAGTCCGCGGTATTGCGCCCGATGAACGCGTACGGGCAGCTGGCCGCCTCGAGGAGGATCAGGATGGCGGCCTTGTTGCGCTCGGTCTGCGGGCCGATGACCTCGTCGGGCGGATAGAAGCGCGCATCCGTGCTGACCTGGGTGTGGCTCGGGTAGAGCTCCATGGTGTACATGAAGATGTGCTCGTGGCCGTAGGCCCAGTCGATCTCGTCACCGTCGGTCACATACAGGCTGCTCGACTGCATCGCCGTGTAGCCGTTCGTCGAGGCCATCTTCTTGCCGAGCGCCGCGAGCGCCGCGTGGTCCTCGGTCGTCATGTCGCCGGGAATGTCGGTCATGGTGTAGCCGTACGGCCACAGGATCTGCAGACCCGCGGTATGGAAGGTGATCGCGGTCTTGATCTGCTGGCGTCCGCCGATCCGGCGGCTGGCCATGAAGTCGCGCATCGCGCGGGCCTCGGGCGTCGAGAAGGCGCCCGACCCGTGATAGGTCGGCGATGACTTGGTCGACGACGACCCGCCGCAGCAGGCCCAGTGGTAACCGTAATTGCGGTTGATGTCGGTCCCGATCGCCGTCGATCCCGCGTTCGGCTGGCGGTTCTTGCGCCAGGAGCGGTAGGGCGACCCGGTCAGGTCGTATTCGGCGCCGTCGGGGTT
>DAIOXD010000219.1:0-3348 GCA_036758145.1 Candidatus Limnocylindrales bacterium | reverse complement strand
GTCAACATTCAGGCCCGAAAGCTTCCCAACAGCCCGCCTATCGGCATATTCGTTGACCGAAGGTCACCGATTCGAGCAGGAATCGCGACGGCATTCGTTGCCGCGCACGATCCGTTGACCCGTCGTCAACGAATCGGCGCCCAAGCGGGTGAACGATCATCCGACACCCAGATTCGTTGACCCGAAGTCGACACCGTGCCCCAGAGGGACGGATCAGCCGATCAGGGCTCGGGGAGCCCGGCCTCTGCGGCGACGTCGGCGCCCCATTCGTGCGAGTGACCGGCCGGCGGGTCGGGCGGCCCCTCGTACGTCGGCAGGTCTTCCGGCGCCGTATCCACGTCGTGGATGACGCCCGGATCGCCCATCTCGACCACCCGCATCGCGATCGTGCCGGCCAGGTCCTCGATGACCATCGGTGGCAGGTGGTCGGGCGGGACGGCGCGCAGCGTCTCGAGATGCGCGATCGGGAGCAGGACCGGCCAGCCGGGATCGCCATGCCAGGCGGGCCGGAGCATCGTCCCGGGATCCGTGCCATGGGTCTCGATGAGCGAAGTGATCGTCTCGGGCCCGACCCATGTCATTCGCACCGGCCAGAGGAGGACCGCGGTCGTGTCACGGACCTCGGCGATCGCCAGTTCCGTGCCGCGGACCATCTGGCCGGCCGGTCCCGCCTCGGGCGGGGCAGGGGAGCCGTAGACCGCCTCGGAACCGGCCAGGGCCGCCACGACGGCCCCGTCGGGGTCGGGCGAGAGGACCATCACCGGCAGCGCGCCACCCGCCCAGGCGAGGTCCACGAGCCGTCGGACGCGCGACTGGCCGAGCGTGTCGGCCAGGGCGCCCTCGGCCGAAGCGGACAGGATGATGGCGGCGACGGTCACCTTCGGAGTGTACCGGGCGCACGACCGCCATCGCCGCTCAGGCGCCATCCGTGGGACAATCCGGCGTCCCATTCGACTTGGAGCAGCCCCGACCCGTGCCCGACGCCACCACCGCACCCCTCGACTCGACCGCGACCGCCGTCCGCGCCGATCTCCGCAACGTCGCCATCGTGGCCCACGTGGACCACGGCAAGACCACCCTCGTCGACGCGATGCTGCGCCAGACCGGCACGTTCCGGTCCAACCAGGCGGTCGTCGACAGGATCATGGATTCGGGCGATCTCGAGCGCGAGAAGGGGATCACGATCCTCGCCAAGCAGACGACCATCGACCATGCCGGTGTCCGGCTCAACATCGTCGACACCCCAGGCCACGCCGATTTCGGCGGCGAGGTCGAGCGCTCGCTGCTGATGGTCGATTCGGTCCTGCTCCTCGTCGACGCTGCGGAAGGGCCGCTGCCGCAGACGCGCTACGTGCTCCAGAAGGCGATGGCGCGCCGGCTCCCGGTGGTCGTCGCGATCAACAAGATCGACCGCGGCGATGCCCGCCCGGAGGTGGTCCTCGACGACATCTACGAGCTGTTCATGGACCTCGGGGCGGACGAGCACCAGATCGAGTTCCCGATCGTCTACACCAATGCCAAGGCCGGCACGGCGACCCGCGACCTGGCCGATCCGGGCACCGACCTGCGACCGCTGCTCGACCTGCTGGTCGAGGTCACCCCGCCCGTCACGTACACGCCGGGTCACCCGCTCCAGCTGCTCGTGACCAACCTGTCGGCCAATGAGTACGTCGGGCGGATGGCCGTCGGGCGCATCTGGAACGGCACGATCCGGACCGGGCAGCGCATCACCGTCGTGCGCGAGGAGGCCGACGACACCGCCGGCGCCGTCGAGCCCGGCCGGACGGTCACGATCAGCGGCACGGTCACCAGCCTCCAGACCGCGCACGGCATCGACCGGGTCGATATCGAGGAAGCCGGCCCGGGTGACATCGTGAGCGTCGCGGGCCTCCCCGAAGTGACGATCGGCGACACCCTGACCGACCCCGGGGACCCACGGCCGCTGCCCCGTCTCGACGTGGACGCGCCGACCCTGCGGATGACGTTCGGGGTCAATACCTCGCCGCTAGCCGGCCGCGAGGGCAAGTTCGTCACCAGCCGCCAGCTCAACGCCCGCCTCGAGAAGGAGGTCCTGGGCAACGTCTCGATCGAGGTCCGTCCGGCGGAGTCGAGCGAGGCGTTCGAGGTTCGCGGTCGGGGCGAGCTCCAGCTGGCCGTCCTCATCGAGCAGATGCGCCGCGAGGGCTTCGAGCTCACTGCCTCCCGCCCGGAGGTCCTGCTGCGCGAGGTCGATGGCGAGGTCCAGGAGCCGTACGAGCGGATCACGATCGACATCCCGCCCGACTACATCGGCGAGGTCCAGACCGCGATCGCCGGTCGCAAGGGCCGGCTCGAGCAGCTCACCACCGATGCCGACGGCCGGGTCCGGATGGAGTTCGTCCTGCCGGTCCGAGGGCTCATCGGCTACCGCGGCCAGCTTCTGACCGACACGCGCGGGACGGCGTTGCTGCATCAGATCGGCGAGGGCTACGGACCGTGGGCCGGCGAGGTCACCCATCGCACCAACGGCGTCCTTGTCGCCGACCGCGCAGGGATCTCCAATGCATACGGGCTCTTCAACCTCGAGCAGCGCGCGGAGCTCTTCATCGGAGCCGGCGTCGAGACCTACGAGGGGATGATCGTCGGCGAGAACTCGCGCTCGGGCGACATGGACGTCAACGCGACCAAGGAGAAGAAGCTCACCAACATCCGGACCCACTCGCACGACGAATCGCTGCGACTGACCCCGGCCCGCCCGATCACGCTCGAGAACGCGCTCGAGTTCATCGCCGCCGACGAGCTCGTCGAGGTCACGCCGCAATCGATCCGCCTCCGCAAGCGCGCCCTGTCGCAGCACGACCGTCGTCGACAAGCCGGGCGGGGCGACGACGAGCGCCGCTCGCTCGAGCGCGAGGCCGCCCCGGCCGGTTAGTCTCGGGCGGCCGCGCTGGGGCCCGGCGTTTCCCGCGATATTCCGCTCAGTCATGCGCTTCAGAGGCTGCGCGTTTGGCATTGCCCCGGGTACGACGCAAATCGTGTTCGGCCACGCTGCCACGTCGCGATTCGCATTACTGAGAGGAATGTTTCGAACGCTTCGAGGGCTGGCGGTAGCGCATCGGCCTCGGGGAGTGAGCGAAGCCGCTCGGTGTCCAGGACGCCATCGATGGCGGCCTGGGCCAGGCCGTGCAGCCGCTCGATCTTGACCTGGCTCAGGCCCTGGACCGACGGCACCTCGAGCAGTCGCTGCGGTCGCGGGAAGGGCTTGACGACCTGGCCCCCGATCTCGACCCGGTCGCCGTACGTCTCGGCCAGCCCTCCTTGACGACGCGTGCCTGCCGCATCGCGATGCGCTGGCCGATGACGAACGAG
>DAIOXD010000218.1:0-3384 GCA_036758145.1 Candidatus Limnocylindrales bacterium | reverse complement strand
CCGGCCGGGTCCGGCGTGCAGGCCCCGGCCGCGGTCGGCGCGGGCGCCGTGACCCTCAGCCTGGCCGATGACCGGCAGCTCGGCGCGGGCGACCGCCTGCGCCGTGGAGCGGGGGCGGTCTACGAGATCGTCCGGCCGTTCGCGTTCACGGCTTCGGTGATCCCGGTCCTCGCCGGGGCGGCGCTCGCCTGGGTCAACGAGCTGTGGGGCTGGGCCCCGTTCATCGCCGCGCTGCTGGGCGCCGTCTTCCTCCACGCGGGCACGAACATCGTCAACGAGGTCTACGACGTCCGGAAGGGCGTCGACACCATCACGAGCCCTCGAGCCAGCCACGCCATCGTCAAGGGACGGATCAGCGAACGCGCTGCCCTCGGGCTCGCAGGGGTCGCCTTCGCGCTCGCGGTCGTGGTCGGGCTCTATCTCGTGTGGCTGCGCGGGCCGGCCATCGTTGCCCTCGGGCTCATCGGGCTGCTGGGCGGCTGGGGCTATACCGCACCGCCGCTCGAGTACAAGAACCGCGCGCTCGGCGTCCCGCTCGTGTTCCTGCTCATGGGCCCGCTCATGGTCGAGGGCGCCTATTTCGCGGTGAGCGGGACGTGGTCGCTGACGGCGCTGGTCCTCTCGGTGCCGGTCGGACTGCTCGTCGCGGCGATCCTCCACGGCAACGATTGGCGCGACATCCGCGAGGACAGCCGGGCCGGCATCGCGACGATCTCCACCCGGCTCGGCCAGCGCTGGGCGCATTACGGGTATGTGGCGCTGGTCCTGGGCGCGTACATCGTGCTGGCCCTGTCGGTCATCGCCGACATCCTGCCGGCCTGGACGATGCTCGCGATCCTGTCCCTGCCCTTCCTCGCCCAGGTCATCCGTTCGGCGGAGCTGGGCGCGACCGGCCAGGCGCGCGCGATCGCGATGATCGATCTCCAGACCGCGCGGCTCCACCTCGCGTTCGGGTCGCTGCTGGTCCTCGGGTTGGTGCTCTCGAGAGCGATCGGTGGCTGACCGGCGCTCCGTGGGTCGGGAGGTCGTCCCGGGCGCGCTCGCCGTGGGCCTGATCGCGGCACAGGCGGCCTTCGCTGCGACGTTCCGTGGTCCGCGCGAGCGGTTCTGGCAGCGCATGACGCTGACCGGGCTGGGTCTCGGGTCGCTGGCGCTCCTCTCCAGCCGGCAGGCACGGCGGACGCGGATCGGACGGGCCGACGTGGCGCTCGGACTCGCCTCGGCGGCGACCCTGTATGGGACGTTCCGGGTCGGCGATGCCTTCGCGCGACGGTACGTGCCGAGCGGCGACGCCCAGATCCGCGACATCTATGCCCTCCGGACGATCCGGCCGAGGGAGGAGATCGCCCTGCGGCTGGCGACGATCATCGGCCCGGCCGAGGAGCTTTTCTGGCGCGGCCTCGTACAGGAAGCCTTGATGCACCGGTACGGACGCTGGCACGGGGCGGCGCTGGCCGCCATCGCCTATGGCGGCGTCCACATCGTGACCGGCAACTTCACCCTGTTCGGCGCGGCCGGGATCGCCGGCACGCACTGGTGCGCGCTCTACGCGGCGGGCGTGCCGCTCGGGGCGCTTGTCGTCAGCCACGTCACCTGGGACATCTGGATCTTCCTCATCCAACCGACGGGCGAGGTCACACCGATGGTGCCGCTGGCAGGTGCCGCAGGGACCTGATTACCCGGCATAAGCGAGCGTGCAGCACCCGCGTTCATGCTCGCTGGGTGGACGTCATCCGCTTCGGACTCGGCATCAGAGCGCTGCGTCGAAAACGCGTTGGACCCAGGATCAGCTCGCGGTCAAGGCGCACGTCTCGCGGACAGCCGTCTGGCGAGTCGAGCGGGGGCACGCCGATCGGGTGACCGTGCACGTCCTGGTGCGCGTCGCGGCGGCGCTCGGCGCGCGAATCGATCTTCGGCTCCTTTGGCAAGGCGAGGGCCTGGATCGGCTGCTCGATTCGAGTCACGCCGATCTCATCGAGCGGATGCTCGGAGTGCTGACCGCAAGCGATTGGCTGGTCGCGACCGAGGTCTCGTTCAATATCCGGGGTGAACGAGGATCGATCGACATCCTGGCGTTCCATCCAGCGACCGGCTCATTGCTTGTCATCGAGATCAAGTCGGTGGTGCCCGACATGCAAGGGATGCTCGGCGGGATCGATCGCAAGGCCCGGCTCGCGCGAGAGATCGCGAGGGAACGCGGTTGGCGGGTCACCGATGTCACCCGGCTGCTGGTACTTCCCGACGACCGTACAGCGCGGCGGCGGGTCGAACGCTACGGAGCCACCTTCCGAACGGCCTTGCCCGCACGAACCGCCGAGGTTCGCCGCTGGCTCCGGCACCCTGAAGGCACGATGAATGGCGTGCTGTTCTTGTCAGATGCTCATCACGCGAGCGCTCGTCACCGCGTCTCGCACCGACCGTCCGGACGACACACTGATCCAAGCTTGGTTGGGGATCATCGGTCGTCTTGATCCTGTCAGATGCTCGCCAAATGAGCTGACCGCCGGAAAACCGCTGACCAACGCTCGTGTGACGAGCATTTGTCAACAAGCGCGAGCGGCACGGGCCGGCAGCGACGTGAGCCGGCCCGATCGGCCTCGCAGATCGAAACGGCCCGCGGGTTTCCCACGGGCCGTTTCGATCTGCGAGGTCCGGAGTGGCCTAGACCTCCTTGAACTCGCCTTCGACCGTCTCCTCGTCGGCGGCACCTTCAGCCCCTGCGGCCGCACCGTCCGCGGCGCCGTCCGGACCACCTTCGGCACCCGGCCCGCTCCCGTCCGAGGTCCCGTTCCCGGGATCGCCGGCGGATGACGCCTGGTAGGCCGCCGTCGAGACCCGCTGGAGCGACTCGGCGAGCGAGGTCATCCCGTTCTTGATGGCTTCCATGTCGGAGCCCTTGAGCGACTCGCGGAGCGACTCGATCTTGTTCTCGACCTCGAGCTTGTCCTCGGACGACACCTTCTCGCCGAGGTCGCGGATCGCTCGCTCGGCCTGGAACGAGAGGGCCTCGGCCTGGTTGCGGGTCTCGACCTCCTCGCGCCGCTGCTTGTCCTCTTCGGCGTGCTCCTGGGCGTCGCGGACCATTTGGTCCACGGCGCTCTTGTCGAGCATCGACGAGGCGGTGATCCGGACCTGCTGCTCCTTGCCGGTCGCCCGGTCCTTGGCCTTGACGTCGAGGATCCCGTTGGCATCGATGTCGAAGGTGACCTCGATCTGCGGGATGCCGCGCGGGGCAGGCGGGATGCCATCCAGGATGAAGCGACCGAGCGTCTTGTTGTCGGCCGCGAAGTCGCGCTCGCCCTGGAGGACGTGGATCTCGACCTGCGACTGCGAATCCGACGCGGTCGAGAAGACCTGCGACTTCGAGGTCGGGATGGTCGTGTT
>DAIOXD010000217.1:0-3389 GCA_036758145.1 Candidatus Limnocylindrales bacterium | reverse complement strand
GATCGTGACGCTCGGTCCGCCCGTCCTGCCCGACAAGTCGGCGACCGCCCGCCGGATCCGGACCGCGACCTCGTGGGCGACCGTCCGGTCGGCGCCGGGCAGGATGACCACGAACTCGTCGCCGCCATAGCGGTAGAGGCGGTCGCCCGCTCGCGTGGATGCCGCGAGGGCGCCGGCCACGCCGCCGAGGAACGCATCGCCGGCGGGGTGGCCGCACGCATCGTTGAAGGCCTTGAACCCGTCGAGGTCGAGCATCACGATCGCGAATGGCGCACCGCCGCCGCCGTCCGCGACCGCCTCGCCGACCTCGCGCTGGAACGAGCCATGGTTGCGCAGGCCGGTCAGCGCATCGAGGTCCGCCCGGGTCTGGACGGCGCCATGGGCCTCCGCGTTCTGCAGGGCGATCGATGCCTGGCCGGCGAAGAGCTGGGTCAGCTCGAACTCATTGGCGCTGAAGCCTGCGTCAGAGTCGCCCATCCGCCCGATGTTGAGCGTGCCGATCGCGATGCCGTTGACGAGCAGCGGGACGACGATCATCGCCTCGGGCTCGAACGGGGTGCCGGGCACCTGGATCGAGCGCGGGTCGAGGTGCGCCCGGTTGGCCAGGACGGCCTCGCCGTGTTCCACGACCCAGCCACTGATCCCCGAGCCGAGCGGGACCTCGTGGGCCATGATCAGGTCGGCGAAGCGGTCCCGCGCGACCACCGCGCGTCGGACCCCGGCGACGCGATCGACTCGGTAGATCGTGAGCGAGTCGTAGGGGACGATCGCCTTGAGCGAATCGGCGATGAGTTCGAGGACGCCGGCCGGTTCGAGCGTCGAGAGCAGGCGCTCGTTGACCTCGAGCAGCCGCCGCTGTCCATCGAGCTGGTGCTCGAGCTCGGCCTGCTGCTCGCGCAGCCGCTCCATGCTCGTGGCGTTGACCAGCGCCTGCGCCGCGTAGCCGGCGAAGATCGCCAGCGTCGTCTCGTCGTCGACGTCGAACCGGTCGCGGCCCTCCTTCGAGACGACGATCACGCCGTAGACCGTCTGATCGAAGGTCATCGGCACGAGCAGCATCGACTCTGGGCCGTCCTTCGTGCGCACGACGAGGGTCCGAGGATCGCTCGCGGCGTCCCCCAGGCGGACCGTCTCGCCATGTGCCGCGACCCAGCCCGTCAGCCCGGTACCGATCGCGACGCGCAGGACCTTCGGGTCCGGGTCGCTCACGTCCATGAACGTGCCCTGGAAGGCGATCGGCTCGCACATCCTCGCTTCGTGATCGACGCGGTAGACCCGGATCGTGTCGTGATCGATGAGCGTCCCGGCCTCTGCGACGATGGCCTGGGCGATCCCGTTGACATCCTGGAGCCGGCTGAGTCTTCCGGCGAGCTCGGAGATCGCACGCAGCCGTCCGGTCATCGTTCGGGTCGAATCGGCCAGCCGGGCGTTGCCGATGGCCGTCGCCATCTGGTCGGCGAACGCGCGGACCAGCTCGGTCTCATCGGCGGTCCAGGCGCGGTCGGTGCCGTGGTAGAGGACGAGTAGCCCGAGCGGCGTATCGCGGAAGATGATCGGGACGAAGCAGATCGTTCGGATCCCCGCTCGACGATAGATCGCCCGGATCGCCGGCAGCGTCGTCCCGAGGCTGCCCTTGAGCACCCGGACCTCGCGCTCACGCAGGGCGTCGAGGCCCGACGTCCGGGCGTCGCGCGGGAGCGTTTCGATGATGTCGAGGATCTCGGGCGAGAGACCGCGCTGGGCGACCAGTCGGAGCGGGGTGGGTGACTCGTCGTAGGTCCACAGGCCGGCCTGGTCGACGCCGAACAGCGCGAAGGACTCGTCGATGACATCGCGGAAGAGGCCGTCGAGGTCGAGGCGGCCGCTCACCTTGGCCGCGATCCGGCGGAGCGCGTCGGCGCGCGTCGGGGCCGAATCGGGCGCGTTCGGCGGCTCCTCCCCCGCTCGTTCGTGCGCGACGACCATCAGTGCGAGGCGACCTCCAGGACATGGTTGGCCAGGGGCCGTCTTGGCAACGGGTGGCGCCATCACCGTACGGGGCACAAGGCGTCGCGGCGATGGCCCATCGGTACCAGCGAGGGATCCGAGCTAGCCCTCGAGGAGTTCGGCCACCGAGCCCAGCACGACGTCGGCGAGCGGCGCCAGGTCGTCGAGGTCACCGACGCCGGTCAGGACCGCGACGGTCAGCCCGGCGCCGGCCGCTCGCGCCATCTGCAGGTCTGCGGGCGCATCGCCGACGACGGCGGCGCTCGAGGCCGGGACCCCGAGCGCCGCGCACAGGTGGGCGACCATCCCGGGCGCGGGCTTGACCGGGACGCCGTCGTCGGCGCAGACGAGCGCGTCGATCTCGCCAGAGACCCCGAGCGCCTCGAGCGTCCGTTCCGTCGGTTCGCGATCGTCGCTCGTCGCCACGGCGACCAGGCGTCCGGCGTCGTGCAGGCGTCCGAACAGCGCATGCAGGTCGGTCAGCGGCCGGGCGAGTCCGACCGGATCCGGGGCATGCCAGGCCGTCTCGAGCGCCCGGCCCGTGGCCGCCTCGCTGAGCCCCGCTTCGCGCAGGACCTCGCGGGTCCGGTCCCGCAGGCGAGCCATCGGGGTCGAGGCCAGCCCGCCGCCGGGCAGGATCCGCCCGGTCGCGAGGTCGAACCCGAGCATCGCGTAAAGCGGGCCCTCGACAGACCGCCCTGTGGACGTCCGGATGCCGTCCGCGAGCGATACCGCCCAACCACTCCACATGCGCCCGAACTCGATGAGCGTGCCGTCCTTGTCGAAGATGACGAGGTCGATGCCCTCGAGCGGGACGGTCACACCTCGGCGCCGGCCTCCGTGCTCGCCGCCGCCCCGTCGCGTGCCGCTCCGAGCACGAAGCACGCCTCCGGCGGGAACGAGATCGCGACCGCCTCACCGACTGCCGGCAGCTTGAGATGCGGCTCGTTGAACGCATCGAGCGAGATGGCCGTCGGCGGCTGGCCGTCGACCCCCTCGCCGACCTTGATCTGGATTCGCACGATCGAGCCGAGGAAGTTGATGTCGTCGACCTCGCCGCGCAGGTGGTTCGACCCGGCCGCCTCGCCCAGGGCGATGCCCTCGGGACGGACGGCCAGGGTGACCAGGCGATCGGCCGGGACGTCCGTCACGACCTTGCTGGTCCGGATCTCCTGGCCCTCGAGCGAGAGGCGGCCCGCCCCGGCATCCACGACGGCCGCCGTGACGAGGTTGAGCGTCCCCACGAACGACGCCACGAACGCCGTGCTCGGGAAGTTGTAGATCTCGGACGGGGTGCCGATCTGCTCGATCCGGCCGTCGCTCATGACGACGACGCGGTCCGACAGCGAGAGCGCCTCCTCCTGGTCGTGGGTGACGTAGACGGTCGTGATCCCGAGCTGGCG
>DAIOXD010000216.1:1470-3444 GCA_036758145.1 Candidatus Limnocylindrales bacterium | reverse complement strand
CAGAAGACGGGGCACGGGTTCTACAGCTATCCCCGCGAGCCTGCGCCGAGATGACGGGCGGATTGACCGAGGAGGAACGCCTTCTCCAGGCGACCGCGCGCGAATTCGCGACGCGCGAGCTGGCCCCGACGGCGATCGAACGAGACGAGGCGGAACGCTACGACCGCGGTCTGTTCACGAAGATGGGCGACCTCGGCCTGACCGCCGCACCCATCCCCGAGTCGGTCGGGGGCGCCGGGTTCTCCTACCTCGGCTGGACGCTGGTGATGGAGGAGCTCGGTGCCGCCGACATGTCGATGGCGGTCTCGCTATCGGTCCACATCCTCTCGCAGTACCCGGTCGTGACCTGGGGGACGCCCGAGCAGCACGCTCGCTGGCTGCCGCCGATGCTGCGTGGCGAGGCCCTCGGCGCCTTCGCGTTGACCGAGCCGCACGCGGGCAGCGATGCCGCGGCGATCCGGACCCGAGCCGAGCGCGTCGGTCCGGCCGACGCACCGACCGGCTACCGGCTGACCGGCACCAAGATCTGGATCTCCAACGCCCCCGAAGCCGACCGCTACCTCGTCTTTGCCACGCTCGACCCGGACGCCGGCGCCAAGGCGATCACCGCCTTCCTCGTCGAGAAGGGGACACCTGGCTTCGGGTTCGGGGCGCACGAGAAGAAGATGGGGATCCGGGCCTGTCCAGCCACGGAACTCGTCTTCGATGGCGCCGAGGTCCCCGTCGCGAACCGCCTCGGCGCTGAGGGCGAGGGCTACAAGATCGCGTTGTCGGCGCTCGGGGAGGGCCGCATCTCGATCGCGGCCGCCTGCGTCGGGATCGCCCGGGCCGGGCTAGACGCAGCGGTTGGGTACCTTCAGCAGCGGCGCGCGTTCGGCGCCCCGCTCGCCGAGCAACAGGGACTCCGATTCATGCTCGCCGAGATGGCCCGCGAGGTGGCGGCCGCACGGGCGGTCACGCGGGTTGCCGCCATGGCCAGGGACCGCGGCGAGCCGATCGCCGAGGCGTCATCGATCGCGAAATGGACCGCGTCGGACGCCGCGATGCGTGTCGCCACCGATGCCGTCCAACTGTTCGGGGCGAGCGGCTACTCCCGCGAGACCGGCATCGAGCGCCTCATGCGCGACGCCAAGGGCGCCCAGATCTACGAGGGCACCAACCAGATCCACCGGTTGATCGTGTCGGATGGGTTGCTGCGCTCGCTCGGTGTAGATTCGGGCGCATGACCGAGACCGAGGCGAACCGAATCGATCCCCGGAAGGAGCTGACCGATGCCATCCAACGCGAACGCGCCATCTGGCGCGATCTGGTGGACGAGGTCGGCGAGTCGAGGATGACCGAACCCGGCCCGATGGGCGAGTGGAGTTTCAAGGACCTCGCCACCCACCTGCTCGGTTGGCGCAACCGGACGATCGCGCGTCTCGAGGCGGCGAGCCAGGGTCGCGCGGAGCCGCGGTCACCTTGGCCGAGCGGGCTCGATGACGACGACTCGATCAACGACTGGATCCAGCAGCGAGGTAGCACGCGATCGGTTCGCGACGTCCTCGCCGACGTCGATCAGTCGTACCAACGGCTGGCCGATGCGATCGCGTCGCTGCCCGAAGAGATCGTGACGGATCCGGATGCCTTTTCATGGCTCGAACATCGGTCGCTCAAGGAACAGAAGGCGAACCTGTTCAGCCACCTCCACGACGAGCACATGCCCTCGGTCCGCGCCTGGCTCGCCGCGCGAGACTGAGCGGACCACCCCCCGGATTACACTCCGACCCATGACCGAGACTAGGACCCCGACCCCGGCGACGTCGCCCGCGGATACCGGCCACCCGAGCACCCCGACCTTCCGGCTGTTCACCGCCGGAGAATGGTGCGATTCCGTCTCTGGCGCGACGTTCGAGAGCCGCAACCCGGCCGACACGCGCGATGTCATCGGCCGTTTCCAGCAGGGGACCAGGGCGGATGTCGCGATGGCGATCA
>DAIOXD010000216.1:0-1370 GCA_036758145.1 Candidatus Limnocylindrales bacterium | reverse complement strand
GATGTCATCGGCCGTTTCCAGCAGGGGACCAGGGCGGATGTCGCGATGGCGATCAAGGCCGCCGAGACCGCGTTCCCGATGTGGCGCCGAACCCCGGCGCCCAAGCGCGGCGAGATCCTGTACGCCTTCGGGGCGTTGATGGCCGAGCACAAGGAACGGCTCGCACGGGCGATGACGCGCGAGATGGGCAAGGTCCTGACCGAGGCGCGCGGCGACGTCCAGGAAGCGATCGACATCGCCTACCTGATGGCCGGCGAGGGGCGTCGGATGGCCGGCGAGACGGTCCCCTCCGAGCTGCCCGACAAGTGGGCGATGAGCGTCCGCCAGCCGCTCGGCGTCGCCGGCATCATCACGCCCTGGAACTTCCCGATGGCGATCCCGTGCTGGAAGACGATGCCGGCCCTGGTCACCGGCAACACCGTCGTCTTCAAGCCGTCCTCGGACACGCCGCATTGCGCGACCCTCCTCGTCGAGCTGATGGCCGAGGCGGGCTTCCCGCCCGGCGTGGTCAACCTCGTGACCGGGTCCGGCGGCGAGGTCGGCGACGCGATCGTCGACAGCCCGGACGTCTCGGTCATCTCGTTCACCGGCTCGTCCGTGACGGGCAAGCGCATCGCGGAACGGGCGGCGCGCCGGCTCAAGCGCGTCTCGCTCGAGCTCGGTGGCAAGAACGGGGTCGTCGTGCTCGGCGATGCCGACCTCGACCTTGCCACGGACGGGATCCTGTGGTCGGCCTTCGGTACGACCGGCCAGCGTTGCACGGCGGCCTCCCGGGTCATCGTCGAGCGCTCGGTCGTGGAGCCGCTGCTGCAGCGCCTGGAGGCCCGCGCTCGAAAGCTTCGACTCGGCTCGGGGCTCGACCCGGCGGTCGATGTCGGTCCGCTCATCAACGCGGGCGCGGCCGACAAGGTCGACTCCTATGTCGATATCGGGCGCGGCGAAGCGGAGCTCGTGCTCGGCGGCGGACGCGCGACGGCGGGCGACCTCGCCAACGGCTATTTCTTCGAACCGACGATCTTCGCCGGGGTCGGCGCGATGGACCGGATCGGCCAGGAGGAGATCTTCGGACCGGTCCTCTCGGTCATCCCGGTCGACGACTACGGCGCCGCGATGCTGGCGCTCAACCAGACCCGCTACGGCCTCTCGTCGAGCATCTTCACCCGCGACGTGAACCAGGCCTTCCGCGCGATGCGCGACTTCGAGACCGGGATCGTGTATGTCAACGCGGGAACCACAGGCGCCGAGGTCCACCTGCCGTTCGGTGGCTGGAAGGAGACCGGCAATGGTCACCGCGAGGCGGGCCACGTCGCGCTCGACACGTACACCGAGTGGAAGGCGATCTACGTCGACTTCAGCGGCCGGCTCCAGCG
>DAIOXD010000215.1:0-3504 GCA_036758145.1 Candidatus Limnocylindrales bacterium | reverse complement strand
TCGGCGGCCCAGACGAAGGCGATGAAGACGGTCGCGGCGCCGCTCAAGCTCGATCTCGCCCAGTACCGCTCGCTCGCCGCGTTCGCCCAGTTCGCGTCGGACCTCGACAAGGCGACCCGCGACCAGCTGACCCGGGGCGAGAAGCTCTCGGAGATCGTCAAGCAGCCGCAGTACCAGCCCCTCGGCGTCGAGAAGCAGGTCGCGATCCTGTACGCGGCCACCTCCGGCAAGCTCGACGACGTCCCGACGCCGCGGGTGCGCGACTTCGAAAGCCAGTTCTACCGTTTCCTCGAGACCGAACGGCCGAACATCCTGACCGAGCTCGCGGAGAAGGGGGCCCTCTCGGACGAGCTTGCCGCCGCTCTCGACGAAGCCATCGACGCGTTCCGGGTCGAGGTCTTCGGGATGGAGCCGCAGGCCGCGGCCGCCAAGGCCGGGACGAAGCCCGAGACAAAGGACGAAGCCAAGGCTCCGGCCGGAACCCCGCCGCCAGCGGCCGCCGCCGCCGCCGCGGTGCCGCCCCAGGCTACCGAAGCCGCCCCGGAGGCCACACCCGAAGTCGAACCCGAACCCGAACCCGAGGCCTCCGTCGAAGCCAAGGCCGATGCGACCGCTGGCGAGCAGGCCTGACCGTGGCCAGCCAGCGCGACATCCGCAGGCGGATCGGCTCCGTCAAGAACATCAAGCAGATCACCCGTGCGATGCAGTTCGTAGCGGCATCCAAGCTCAAACGCGCCCAGGACGCCACATTGGCGGCTCGTCCGTACAGCGAGAAGCTCGATGAGGTCCTGGCCGACCTCGCGGCCGTCCTCGATGGCGAGGACCACCCGCTGCTGGCCAAGCCGCAGAGCGAGGCGCGGCTCATCGTCCTGATCACGACCGACCGGCCGCTATCGGGCCCGCTCAACACCAACATCGTCCGATTCATCGCTCGCGACATCGTCGACAACCCGGGCGACGTGGCGCTCGTCACGGTCGGGCGCAAGGGTCGCGACGCGATGCGCCGGACGGGTGTCCCCGTCGACGCGCATTTCGCGACCTTCGGCGATCGGCCGACCTTCGCCGATGTCCTCCCGCTCGCCCGGCTCGTCACCGACGACTTCCTGGCCGGCACCTATGGGCGGGTCGACATCGTCTACAGCCAGTGGGTCTCGACGCTCGTGCAACGCCCCACGGCGCTCACGATCCTGCCGATCCAGCCCGCGGAAGACACCGAGGGGATCCCCGGTAACCAGTTCATCTTCGAACCCAACGCGAGTGCGGTCCTCGAGCGGTTGCTCCCGCGCTTCGTCGCGACGCGGCTCTTCCAGGCCGTCCTGGAGGCGAAGGCGAGCGAGGAGTCGAGCCGGATGGTCGCCATGAAGAACGCGACCGAGAACGCCGAGGACCTCATCGAGGACCTGACCCTCTCGTATAACAAGGTCCGCCAATCCAACATCACCCGCGAGATGATCGAGATCGCGTCCGGCGCGAACGCGCGCTGACGCTCGACTACCAGGAGGCACCGAACCCCATGGCGACTGCCACATCGGCCGCGACCGGCCGCGTCATCCAGATCACGGGACCGGTCGTGGACATCGAGTTCCCGGCCGGGAAGCTGCCGGGCATCTACAACGCGGTCGAGATCCAGCGCAAGGACCAGGAACCGCTGACCTGCGAGGTCCAGCAGCACCTCGGGAACAACTGGGTCCGCGCCGTCGCCATGACCACCACGGATGGGCTCGCCCGCGGCGTCGAGGTCGTCGATACCGGCGCGCCGATCACGGTCCCGGTCGGCGAGTCCACGCTCGGCCGCGTCTTCGATGTGCTCGGCCATGCGATCGACGGCAAGGGCCCAGTCAAGGCCGATGTCCACCTCCCGATCCATCGCGACCCGCCGGCCTTTGACCAGCAGTCGACCGAGATCGAGGTCTTCGAGACCGGCCTCAAGGTCATCGACCTCATCTGCCCGTTCAAGAAGGGTGGCAAGATCGGCATCTTCGGTGGCGCCGGCGTCGGCAAGACGGTCATCATCCAGGAGCTGATCCGGAACGTCGCCCAGGAGCACGAGGGCGTGTCGGTCTTCGCCGGCGTCGGTGAGCGCAGTCGCGAAGGCAACGACCTGATCCACGAGATGACCGAGTCGGGCGTCATCGCCAAGACGGCCTTCGTCTTCGGCCAGATGAACGAGCCGCCCGGCGCACGGCAGCGGGTCGGGCTGACCGGCCTGACGATGGCCGAGTACTTCCGCGACGAGGAGAAGAAGGACGTCCTCCTCTTCATCGACAACATCTTCCGCTTCACCCAGGCGGGCTCCGAGGTCTCGGCGCTGCTCGGACGGATGCCCTCGGCGGTCGGCTATCAGCCAAACCTCGCGACCGAGATGGCCGGGCTCCAGGAGCGGATCACCTCCACCCGTGACGGCTCGATCACTTCGCTCCAGGCCGTCTTCGTCCCGGCCGACGACTACACCGACCCGGCACCGGCGACGACGTTCGCCCACCTCGACTCGACGATCCGGCTCGAGCGGAGCATCGCCGAGCTCGGCATCTACCCGGCGGTCGATCCGCTGACGTCGACGTCGCGCGTCCTCGACCCGAACATCGTCGGCCAGGAGCACTACGACGTGGCGCGCGAGACCCAGCGCGTCCTCCAGCGCTACCGCGACCTCCAGGACATCATCGCCATCCTGGGCATCGACGAGCTGTCCGAGGAGGACAAGGCCACGGTCGCCCGCGCGCGCCGACTCCAACGCTTCATGAGCCAGCCGTTCTTCGTGGCCGAGGTCTTCACCGGCCGGTCCGGCAAGTACGTGAACATCAAGGACACGGTCTCGTCGTTCAAGGAGATCCTCGAGGGCAAGACCGATACCTTGCCCGAGCAGGCGTTCTTCCTCGCCGGCACGCTCGACGACGTTCGCGAGAACGCGGCCAAGCTGGGGAGCTGACCCGATGCCCCTGCTGTTGGAGATCGTGACGCCAGAGCGCCTGGCCTATTCGGACACGGTGGACAGCGTCCAGTTGCCCGGGAGTGAAGGGGAGCTGGGCGTGCTGCCGCATCACGCGCCGCTGGTCTCGATGCTCGGTGTCGGGGAGTTGCGGATCCGGAAGGGCGGGACGGAGGAGTCGTTCGCGATCGTCGGCGGCTTCCTCCAGGTTCGGCCCGATCGGGTCGTGGTCATGGCCGAGACGGCCGACATGGCCAGTGAGATCGACCTCGAGCGGGCCCAGGAGGCGCGGCGCGAGGCGGAACAGGCGCTCGAGGGTGCCCCGACCGACGCGGTCGACCTGGCCGCCGCCCGCGCTCAGCTCCAGCAGGCCCTCCTCCGGATCCGGGTTGCTGAGAGACGCCATCGTGAAGGCCCAAGGCACCGGGGTTAGATGCCTTTGAACAGCGGGATCGTCGCGACTGTGCGGGACCCGGGCGATCCTGATGGCTGACGCGAAGCCGTTCCACTGGGAATACCATCCGGAACCGGTCGCTCGCGAGATCTTCAGCGTGGAGGGTGGGCGGCCCCTCTCAGGC
>DAIOXD010000214.1:0-3514 GCA_036758145.1 Candidatus Limnocylindrales bacterium | reverse complement strand
GGCCGTCTCCGGTCCGATGGCCTCGAGCGAAGCCTTGATCGTGCGCAGGAAGGCGGCCGCCTGGGCGCCGTCGTTCGCGCGGTGGTCGATGGCGAGGACCATGTTCATGACCGGTCGGATGGCGATGACGTCGCCCTCGGACGTCTCGCGGACGACCGCGCGCTTGGTGATCGCCTCCATGGTCAGGATGGCGACCTCGGGAACGTTGATGATCGGCATCGTCAGGTTCGACCCGAACCAGCCGGTGTTGTCGATGGTGAACGTGCTCCCGCCGTAGTCGTCCAGGCGGAGCTTGCCGGCGCGCGCCCGGGCCGCCACGTCGTAGATGGCGCGGTTGAGGCCGCTGATCGAGAGCTGATCGACGTCGCGGACGACGGGCACCAGGAGGCCGTCGTCGACGGCGACCGCGACACCCATGTGGATCCGGCGCTTGGCGAGGAGGCCGGCCTCGGTCCAGTGGGCATTGAAGGATGGATACTGGTGGAGCGCGTCCACGACGGCCTTGATCACGAACGGCACGTAGCTGAGCGAGATCCCCTCGCGGGTCTGGAACTCCCGCTTCGCGCCTTCACGCGCACGAACGAGGGCCGTCGCGTCGACCTCCATGTGGACGTAGGCATGGGGCACGGCCAGGGCCCGGGTCATCTGGGCGGCGATGCCCTTGCGCATCTGGGTCATCGGCAGAAGCACTTCGTCCGCGCCCTCGGGGAATTCGATCGGGGTGCCGGCGGGTGCGACCGCGGGGACGACCGGGATCGCCACGACAGACTTCGGGGTCGAGGTGGGCGCGAGAGCAGGCTGTGCGGGAGCCGGCACGGGCGCGCCGAGGGCCGGAACAGGCTCGATTCGTCGAGCGATGAGCCCTTCGACATCTCTCTTGCGGATTCGGCCCCCGGGCCCGGTCCCGGTGAGATCAGCGAGATCGACGCCCGCGTCGCGGGCCAGCCTGCGTGCCACCGGGCTCGCGAATAGGCGCTCGCCGTGCGACGCCCCCCCGGCGTCCCGGGACACACCCGGCTCGACCGGCCGGGGCGATCCCCATTCGACCGCGACATCCGGAGTGCCGGTGGGCGACCTGCCGACGGCTGTTGCGCCGACGAGACCCAGCTCGAAGAGAGCGCGATCGACGTCCTCGACCACCTCGCCGACCGCGCCGAGCAGTGCGATGGGCCAACCCACTTCCAAGCGAGTGCCTTCGTCAACCAGGCGGCGGAGAAGGACGCCTGCGGTCTCCGCCGGGACGTCGACGTTCGCCTTCTCGGTCTCGACAGCAACGAGTGTGTCGCCGGCGGCGAACGCGCCACCTTCCGGCACGGCCCAAGTCGTGAGTATGGCCTCGGTCGTGTTCGCCGCGATCTCGGGCATGCGTAGGATCTCTGGCAAGTCAGCCCACCGGCATCTGGCGCAGGCGAGCGACGACTTCCTCGGTCTTCGCGATGGCTGCGCGCTCGAGGACCTTGCTGATGCTCGGTGCCGCCTCGCCGCCCGTCACCCGCTGGACCGGAGAGTCGAGCCAATCGAAGAGGCGACGCTGAATCTCGTCGGCGAGCCACCCGCCGTACGACGTCCCGATCGCCCCCTGCTCGGCGATCAGGACGTTGTTCGTCTTCTTGACGCTTTCGTTGATGGTGCCCCAGTCGAGGCTCGCGCGGTCCAGCCAGCGAAGGTCGATGACCTCTGCGTCGACTCCCGTCTCCTCGACCGCCTCGAGGACATGGCGGGTCATGGCGAGATACGTGAGAACTGTCAGTGCTCGACCCGGGCGTCGTATAGCGGCCTTGCCGACCGGGAGGTAGTGATCGAAGTCGTCGGGGAGACCCGGTCCGGTCGAGTTGTAGAGGTCGACGTGCTCGAGGACGACGACCGGGTCGTCGCAGGCGAGCGCGGTGTTCATCAGACCGACGTAGTCGAACGGGGTGGACGGCGCGACGATCCGCCAGCCGGCTGACGTGGCGAAGATCCCGGCCGGGTCCATCGAGTGCTGCGAGCCATAGCCGGTCCCCGTGGCGACCTTGCTACGGACTACGATCGGCACCTTCCCGTCGCCGCCGAACATGTGCCGCGCCTTCGCGATCTGGTTGAACAGCTGGTCGGCGGCAACCCAGAGGAAGTCGGCGTACATGAACTCGACCACCGGTCGGAATCGGCCGTCGAGCGCGATCCCGCCGCCCAGTCCCGCGAAGGCGTTCTCGCTGATGGGCGTACCGAGGATGCGGTCCGGGAAGGCGTCCTTGAGCCCCCGCGTCGCACCGTTCGTGCCCCCGTTGAGGTGATGGATGTCTTCCCCCATCACGATGATCCGGGAATCCGTCTCGAGCCGGCGACGCATGACGCCGGCAACCGCGTCGATGAACTTCACCTCTTCCAGCCGCCCCACGAAGTCCTCGACGTCCGTGAAGGAGACACCGGCGATCTCACTCAGGTCGCCGCGCACCCCGTGGTCGACGAAACCTGGGCCCGGCCATTCGACGGGCTTGATCCGGCGCTTGGGTTTCCCGCCCGGCGCGGGTTCGAGGATGACATCGCCCAGCTGCCCCATCAGGCTCCGGGCGCGCGCGACTGCGGCGTCGATGTCGTCCTGGCTCACGAGCCCCCGTCGCAGGAGGTGGCGGGCGGTCGTTTCGATCGGGTCGCGCGCGCGCCAGGCGGTCTCCTCCTCCTTCGACCGGTACCCGAACGCGCTGCCAGGGAATGGGCCGTTCTGGTGGAAGTATCGGTAGACGTCGGCCTCGATGAGGGTCGGCCCACCGCCGGCGCGCATGTGTCGCACCGCCTCCTGGGCGGCAAGGTAGACCGCCAGCGGGTCCATCCCGTCGACCTTCCAGCTCGGGATCCCGAAGCCAGGACCCCGAGCTGAGAGACGTGGCTCGGCCGTCGCCTCGGAGACGTGGGTGGAGACCGCGTACTGGTTGTTCTCGACGAAGAAGCAGAGTGGCAGCTTCCACGCGGCAGCCAGGTTGAACGTTTCGAGAGTCGACCCGATGTTGATCGCGCCGTCACCGAAGAAGGTGAAGGCGACGGCGTCCGTCCCGGCATGCTTGTGGGCCCACGCGGAACCCGCTGCGAGCGGGACGCCGCCGCCGACGATGGCGTTCGTGCCGATCGCGCCCGCCTCGAGCCACTGCAGGTGCATGCTTCCGCCTCGGCCGTGGCTGAACCCGAGGTCGAGGCCACAGATCTCGCGAAGGCTGCGCAGCAGGGCGGCCGTGACGTCGTCGGGGTACGGCTGCCAGAGGTCGATCCCCTCGGGATGGAGGTGACCGAGGACCTTGGCAAGAAACTGGTGGTGCCCGCGATGCGAGCCGTTGACGGTGTCGCGGGAGGTCAGGCCGATCACCGAACCGACCGCCCCGCCCTCCTGCCCGATGCTGGAATGCGCGGGCCCATTGATCAGCCCCTCGCCGGCCAGCTCGAGGACGTACTCCTCAAACGCCCGAACGATGAAGAGCTGGCTGAGCATCGCCGTGAGCAGCGTCGGCTCCGCCGCATCCCAGTCCGCCTCGGTCGCGACGAG
>DAIOXD010000213.1:0-3529 GCA_036758145.1 Candidatus Limnocylindrales bacterium | reverse complement strand
TCCACGTCGCGCCGCATCGCGCGACCACGACCGTCGTCCAGGTGTGGCACGCGGCCGGTGCGCTCAAGCGTTTCGGTCTCGACACACGTCGCCCGCTCCGGGAGCCCGAGCAAACGTTCCTGCACCGCTATTACGACGCGGTGGTCGTGGGCGGCGAATGGGCGCGCGCCCCGTACGCTGCGGCGCTCCGGACCCCGGTCGAGCGGGTCCTGGCGCTCGGTTCGGCCAGGACCGATTTCTTCTTCGACGAGGCGGCGCTGGCCGCCGCGCGCGCCCGGGTCCTCGCCGCGCACCCGGCCCTGGCCGGCCGTCGGGTCGTCCTCTATGCCCCGACCTTTCGCGGCCGTGGCATCGGGAAACGTGCGGCGCCGGGCCTCGACGCGGTGCGGCTGCGCGCCGCCCTCCCAGCCGAGTACGTCCTCGTCCTCAAGACGCACCCCAACCTCGATCCCGCGGCAACCCCGACCGATGGCTTTGACGTCGTAGCCGAGCCGGCCGGCGAGATCAACGAGATGCTCGCGGCGACGGAGATCCTCATCACCGACTATTCGTCCTCGCTGGTCGAGTTCGCCATCCTCCGCAGACCGATCGTCCTGCTCGTCGGCGACCTCGCCGAGTACGAGGTCGACCCGGGACTCTATCTCGACTACCGGACCGAGATGATCGGGACGCAGGTCGTCGACACCGACGGCGTGATCGAGGTGATCACGGCCGGCCGATTCGACACATCGGGCTACGACGCCTTCATCGAACGACAGCTGGGGCCGTCCCGCGGCGGGGCGAGCGAGCGCGTGGTCGAACACTTTCTGGGGGACCGGCGGGCGTCGGGGGAGCGAGATGGTACCCTTCCGCCCGATGTCCGTCACGAGTGAGATCCCGGCAGCCTTCCACCATGCTGCCGGCAGCCGGGGGCCGCTCGAACTCATCAGGGAGGGCATCGCGGACCTCCGGTCACGTCGCCGGCTGGTCCGCTACCTTGTCCAGGCCGACGCCCACAAGCGCGGCGCCGACACCCTCCTGGGAAACATCTGGTGGGTCCTCGACCCGCTCCTCCAGATGCTCGTCTACGTCGTCTTCGTGGAGATCATCGCGCCCCGGAGCACGCCCGCCTATCCGCTCTTCATCTTCTCGGCGATCCTGCCCTGGAAGTGGTTCTCGGCGTCGATCACGGACGCGACGACATCGATCGTCAGCCAGGATCAGCTGATCAAGCAGATCCAGTTCCCCAAGATCGTCCTGCCAGTCGCGGCGGTGACGGCGGGGGTCGTCAGCTTCGCGTTCGGGACGATCGCGCTGGGTCTGCTCATGATCTTCTTCGCCGACCGCATCAGCGTGTACCTGCTGTTCATCCCACTGATCGCCGCGGTGCAGTACGTCTTCACGCTCGCCTGTGCGCTCCTCGTCGCAGCGGGTAACGTCTTCTTCCGCGACCTCGGCAACGTGGTCGGCCACGTCCTGCGTCTGTGGTGGTTCCTCTCGCCGGGCCTCTACAGCCTGGCCAGCCTCGACGACATCAAGTTCTTCAAGGACCATCACATCATCGCGACGCTGGCCAACCTCAACCCGTTCGCGATCCTGTTCGAGGCCTATCGGGCGGTCATCTACGGCACGCCCGGGGCGTTGCGACCAGACGCACCGCCGAACTTGAGCTCGCTGGCCGTGCTCCTCGTCGCCAGCACCGTCCTGCTGGCGCTGACCACGATCGTCTTCAAGCGGCTCGAGCCGAATTTCGCCAAGGTCATCTGAATGCGGAGCTTTCGGCAACCTCCGAGCTATATCGCCAGCGCCGATCATGCGATCGGCGCTTCCGATCTGGGGGTCCGCTATGACCTTCGGTTCACCAAGAAGACGACGATCCGCAGCTCGATCGGGCAGATGCTCGGACGTGGCCAGGTCGAGAAGTTCTGGGCGCTGCGCCACGTCAATCTGCAGGTCCAGCGCGGCGAATCCCTCGCCGTGATCGGCCCCAACGGCGCCGGCAAGAGCACGCTCCTGCAGGTGCTTGCCGGGATCATCCGACCGTCGGAGGGCGCCGTCGACGTCCTCGGCCACGTGTCCGGCCTGCTGTCGCTGGGCGCGGGCTTCGACAAGGAATTGACCGGCCGCGACAACATCCTGCTCGGCGGCGCCTTCCTCGGGCTCGACGACGCGGTGACGCGCGAGCTCCTGCCGTCGATCATCGAATATGCCGAGCTGGGCGACTTCATCGACGCCCCGATCCGGACCTATTCGGCCGGGATGAAAGCCCGCCTCGGCTTCGCGATCGCGACGTCGGTCGACCCGGACATCCTGCTCCTCGACGAGGTGCTCGCGACGGGCGACGCGAACTTCCGGGCCAAGTCCAAGGCGCGCGTGCTCGAGATCGTGGGCGCCGCCAAGGCGGTCGTCCTGGTGACCCATGACATGAACTGGGTGACCGAGTACTGCAACCGCGCGATCCTCATCGAGCGCGGCGAGATGGTGGCGGAGGGCGAGCCGGCGGAGGTCGTCGAACTCCACGAACGTCATACGGCAGAGGACCGGGCGCGCACCATCGAGGCGGCGCAGGCCGCGGGCGTCGATCCGAGGATCGTCCCCGGCCGCTAAGGTCAGCGCCGGCGAAAGACCGCCACGGCCACACCGACGACACCCGCCACCACGACCGCGCCGCGCCAGTCGAACAGGGTCCTGACGTCGCCGTCCACGCGTCGGGCGATGACGACGCCCGCGAAGTTCTGGCGGCGGAAGGTGACCCGCTGGGCAAGCACGCTCCAGGCCGCGCTCCGTTCGAGCTCGACCTCACGGGCGAACAGGCCACGCACGAACGATCGGCTGACCCGCGCCTTGCCCGCGAGCGAGATGGCGAGGCCGCTCATCTCGGTCGAGATGCGATCGGCGCGGGCGATCGCGATGCCGCCCATGCTGACCGAGACGTCCTTGGCCTCGACCCGGCTGATGCCGCCCTGGCGGACGTCGACACGCGTCGCCTTGGCGACGTTGATGCCACCGCCTTGGACGTTCAGGACGTCGACGCTCACGTCCCCGGGCGCGGCGGCCGGCATGACGACGACGCCATCACTGACCGGGATGGGTGTGACGGCCTGGGCCGGGGCGAGCCTCGGTGGCCGGGCCGCGGGCGCCGAGGTGGCCGACTTGGGACGCGCGGCCGGCCTGGCAGCGGTGGGCTTGGCGGTGGCAGGCTTGGCGGCGGCGGCGGCTCGCGCGGCGGGTCTCCCGGCGGGCCCCGATCCACGAGTCGTCGGCGGCGCACTGACCGCGGTCGTGCGAGCGCGCGTCACCTTCGGCTTCGTGGTCGGAGGCTTGGACGCCGCGGTCGGTTCATCGTTCGTCGGTCGGTCGGTCATCCGCCTAGCCTATCGCGCCAACCGTGAGATGGCGAGGAACGTCACCCGACCCGTTCGGCGAACGTAGGCTATCCTGCGCGATGCCACGACCTCGGTCCCGTCAGTCGAGCCGTGGCAACGCGGCGATCAGCGTCGTGCCTGGAGGGGTCATCGTGAACCGCAAACCGGCCGTCGGCATCGCCGGC
>DAIOXD010000212.1:0-3543 GCA_036758145.1 Candidatus Limnocylindrales bacterium | reverse complement strand
CCTGTACGCGATCTTCGGCGACCCGCACCAGCCGATCTTCGAGGGTTGGTCGCTGCTCAACGCCTGGGCGCGCGAGACCGAGCGCGCGCGACTCGGCCTGCTCGTCGGCGCAAACACCTTCCGCAATCCGGGGCTCGTGGCGAAGGCGGCGGCCACCCTCGACCACATCAGCGACGGCCGGGCCATCGTCGGCATCGGTGGGGCATGGATGGAGCTCGAACACCGGGCCTACGGCATCGACTTTGGAAGCGGCTTCGGCCAGCGGCTCGACTGGCTGGACGAGTCGGTCGGCGCGATCCGGCGGGTGCTCGATGGCGAGACGGTCACCTCGGCGTCCGGCGGCCATTACGCGTTCCAGGATCTGCGCCACCGACCGCCGCCAGTCCAGAAGCACCTGCCGATCCTGATCGGCGGGAGCGGCGAGAAGAAGACCCTTCGGACGGTCGCTCGCTACGCTGACATGTGGAACGCGATGGGCACGCCCGAGGTGATGGCCCACAAGATCGAGGTCCTGCGCGGCCACTGCGACGCCGTCGGGCGCGACATCGGCGAGATCGAATTCACGCTGGGCATCAAGGCCACGATCCGAGATACGGAGGCGGAAGCCGTCCGCGTCTGGAAGGCCGCGATGGAGCACAACCGGACGCCACTGGCCGACGTGGTCGACGACATGACGTTCTGGAACGGCACGGCGGAGCAGCTCGCCGACCGCCTCCGGCCCTATGTCGAGCTCGGCTTCCGGACCGTCATCTCGGAGCAGCCGGCACCCTATGACGTCGAGACACTCGAGCGCCTCATCGGCGAGGTCAAGCCGTTGATCGACAAGGGCTGAGACGAGGCCCGATCCGTCGCGGGCGCGCGGCGGCCAGAGACGGAGCGGTGGCTGTCAGTCCCCACTGGCGGCCCGAAGACTCGATCGTGGCTCGACGGGCCGTCGCTCGACTCGCAACCGTGGCTGGTAGTCACCATCGGGGCTCGTGGACAGGAATGGACGCCAGGTTCCCGTCGTTCGGCCCGTCCGTGGGGACTGGTAGGCCCCACTCGGGCCGGTGTCGGGGCGCCAGGGCCCGGCGGCCCTCGTTCACCCTCTCCGTGGGGACTGGTGGGCCCCGTTCGCACCGATGTCGGGCGCCAAGCCAATCTCCCGGTTCGCGCATGGCCGGCTCGCCGGCAGTGGATGGTCGCTCAGCCCGCGACGGCCATCAGGATCGCCCGCGCATCCGCGGCGGTGGGCAGGCGTGGCGAATTCCGGATGGCCGCATCGTCGAGGGTGTCGGTGACGAGCTGATCGATGGCGGCATCGTCGGCGAAGCCGAGACGCCGGAGCGTGGGACGCTGATCGAGGTCGCGCAGCAACTGCTCGATCGCGCCGATGGCTTGTCCAGCCGCGGTTGACTCCGTCTCGGCCATGGAAGCCACGCCCAGCGCGATCCCGACGAGGGCGAGCTCGTGGTCGCGGGTGCCACGGTAGAACCGCATGACCTCGGGCAGGACCGCCGCGAGCGCCGTCCCATGGGCGACTCTCCCCCGCGTCCCGATCGAATGGCCAAGCGCGTGGACCAGACCGACCCCCGTACCGCTCGCCTGCCCGACGCCGGCCAGGTGCGAGGCGACCAGCATCTGCGACCGCGCTTCGAGGTCGGTGCCGTCGGCGACCGCGCGGCGCAGCCACGTACCGACCGTGCGAATGACCCCCAGAGCCATCGCCTCGGCGAACGGGTTCGGGTTCGCCGAGAGGAGCGACTCGAGGGAATGGGTCATCGCGTCGATCCCGGTCGCGGCGGTCGCTGCCGGCGGCAGGCCCACGGTCAGCGTCGGGTCGAGGATCGTCGCCGCCGGCAGGAGCGAGGGATGGCCGATATAGCCCTTCCGCCCCGCCGTCTCGTCGGTGATGACGCCGAAGCTGTTGGTCTCGGCGCCGGTCCCGGCCGTGGTCGGGACAGCGATGAGTGGGCGGCCCTGGGTCAGGTCGGGGCCGTCGTATTCGAGCTCCCACACGCCGACGTCGTTCACGGCACGAAGGTCGAGCGCCTTCGCGGTATCCATCGACGAGCCGCCGCCGACCGGCACGACGACCGTGCCCTCGAGACCGAAGGCCTGCAGCGCGGCCGCGCCGCGCTCGACCGTCGAGGCGCCGGGGTTGGGCTCGACCTCGGCGAAGACCTCGGTCTCGAGGCGTGCCAGCTCGAGGACGGCCAGCACCAGGTCGATGACCCCCGAGCGCTGGACGCCCGGATCGGTCACCACGAAGACCCGCGAGCCGCCGAGCGAGGCGACCAGCTCGGGGAGCCGCCCGATCTCGCCGACGCCGAACAGGACCCGGTTGCGCAACGTCATCTCGAACTTCCGATCCGCGAGCGTACCCATCAGCGGACCTCCAGCACGACGTCGACCTCGGTGTCGCGTCGGACGGTCAGCCAGCGCCGGCAACCGGCCGAATGGAACCAGCGCTCGGTCGTGACGCCATCGGGGTTCTCGAAGACCCAGACCTCGTCGAAGTCGCGCTCATCCGGATCGGTGATCGAATCCGGGATCGGACGCCGCTCGCCACCGAAGGTGAATTCGTCGAGGGGCCGGCGGCCGCACCGCGGGCAATCGAGCCACAGCATCAGCGCGTCCCCGCCGAGCCCTGGTCGGCCAGGACGTGGTCGCGCCGGAAGCGATCGAGCCCGAACGGGGCGATCAGCGCGGGCGGCCGGCCCGTGGCGATCAGCTCGGCCATCCCCTCGCCGCCGGCCGGGATCGCCTTGAAGCCCCAGGTCCCCCAGCCGGTCGTGACGAGGAAACCGTCAACGCCCGTGGCGCCCATGATCGGGGAGTAGTCCGCGGAGATGTCGCAGATCCCCGCCCACGTCCGCAGGATGCGCAGGTCGCGCAGGAACGGCAGGAGCCGCGTGATCTTGTACGAGTAGCTGCGCAGGGCCGCGAACGACGACTGGCGCGAATACGACGGCTGCGAGTCGAACTCGGCGCCGAT
This sequence comes from Candidatus Limnocylindrales bacterium, assembly GCA_036758145.1. Lineage (GTDB taxonomy): Bacteria > Chloroflexota > Limnocylindria > Limnocylindrales > CSP1-4 > SPCO01. The sequence goes on along the minus strand of DAIOXD010000212.1, from coordinate 566 downwards.
GAGCATCTGGCCGCGCTCGGTCTGCGAGACGTAGCAGGCGAGCTCCGTGCTGGCGAGGATCGGCCCGAAGCCCTGCGCGTAGTCGTTGGTGACGAAGGCATGGAGCGGATGGGTCCGGACCGGGAGGCGGACGCCGGCCTTCGCGGCCATCGAGGTGACCCGCCCCCCGACCGCCGACAGAACGACGCCCGCCGCGATGGGCCCGCGCGGGGTCTCGACGCCGACGACGCGCTCGCCATCGCGGAGGAGGCCGGTGACCGGGGTGTGCTGGATGACGTGGACGCCGCGTTGGGAGGCGCCCGCCGCGTAGGCCCACGCGACCCGGTCGTGCCGAGCGGTCGCGCCCTCGACGTGGTGCGACGCCCCGAGCACCGGGTAGCGGCCGCCGCCGGTGAGGTCCACCTGCGGGACCAGCTCCTTGAGCTCGGCCGGGCTGACCATGAAGGTCGTTGCGCCGCAAGCGGTGTTCATGAGCGCGCGAGCGCGCTCGGTGCGCATCGCCATCTCGGTATGGGCGATCCAGAAGATGCCCTTGGTCTGGTGGAGGATCTCGGCGCCGGTCTCCT
>DAIOXD010000211.1:2280-3546 GCA_036758145.1 Candidatus Limnocylindrales bacterium | reverse complement strand
GCATCAGCCTCAAGGGCGGCATGTAAGGTCCGGGGAACCATCGCGTGAGGGTCGGCGTCTCGCCGGGCAAGGCCGCGCTCCCGCGCGCCATCCGGAGACCAGCGATGACCTTCCGCCGCACGATCCCGGTCGCCATCCTTGCCATCGTCCTGGCCGGTTGTACCGGCTCGGCACCCTCGGCCGGCGGCGACCGGGTCGCCTCCACCGGCCGACGGTCCCTCGCCCTCGGCAGCGCCCTCGCCCGCTCCCTCTACGGGCTCCGCGACGCTCTTGCTCAAGGTGACCTCGGAAGGCGGGTTCATCAATCCCGCCGCGAACCTGGCGGCGCTTCCATCGGTCGCGGTCTACACCGACGGACGGATCCTCACGCCCGGGCCGGTCGACGCGATCTACCCGGGACCGCTCATGCCGCCCGTCACGGTTCGCGATGTCGGTTCGAGGGGCGCGGCCGCGATCCTGGCCGCGATCCGCGACGCTGGGCTGGACAAGCCGGCCTCGGGTGGCCCCGGGATCCCTGGCGATTCGGGCACGAACGTGTTCACGGTCGTCGTCGACGGCGCCACGATCACGTCGCGCTTCGCCGGCGGGCAGGCCGGTCAACCGGGAGGGCCGGTCCCGTCGGCCGGTGACGAGCGCGCTGCCGCGATGGCATTGCTCGATCGGCTGCTCGACCCGGCGGAAACGTGGGGTGGCGAGGCCGCGCAGGAGACCGCTTACGTGCCGACCGGCTACCTCGTCTTCGTCGCTCCGGGTGGTCCGGCCTCCGACCCGCAGGCCAGCCAGTCGCCAGTCGCCTGGCCGCTCGCGACGCCCCTCGCGGACTTCGGGGCACCGGCAGCCGCGGATCGCGGGATCGCCGGTCTGCGACAGGGGACCCTCCTCGGAGCCGATGCGGCCGTCGTCGGGCCGATCCTCCAGCGCGCGACGACACTGACGGCGTTCACATCGGGCGGGTCCGCGTTCATCCTGTCGGTCCGGCCGCTTCTTCCCGACGAGATCGGCGGCTGACCGGCGACGCTGGCGGGTGACCGCTGCAGCCGCCTCGCCGCTCGGAGCGGTACGATCGAGGGCATGGTTGGTGGCATCGGGCCGATCCAGCTCCGTTCGGCCGGGCGTCGGCGATGAGCCGGCGGCGATCCGGCCGGCGTGACATGGCGCCGCCCGTGCCTCGGACTGAGCGGGCGGTACGGGATGCGCCACCCGAGCCTGTCTCGCTCGGCGACCGACTTCGCCGGGTCAGCGTCCCGGCCGCGGCCCTACTCCCGG
>DAIOXD010000211.1:0-2270 GCA_036758145.1 Candidatus Limnocylindrales bacterium | reverse complement strand
CGATAAGCTCCTCGACCCCACCTTCTTCGATACCGCGAGCGCGACATCGATCCACGCCAGCTGCTCGGATTCGCTCGCGGGTCACCGGTCGGTGCGCTCATCGGGCTGGCCGCGCCCGAAGCGAACGCCGTGGGGTTGGTCATCGCCATCGCCGAGATCGGCATCGGGCTCGGTGCGCTCACCGGTCTGGCCTATCGGATCGCGGCCGGCGGGGGCGCCGCGCTGTCGTTCCTCTTCTTCCTGACGGTCTCGTGGACGACGCATCCGTATTACCTCGGGTCCGACCTGCCGTATGCGATCGGCTGGCTGACGCTGGCGATCGCCGGTCATGGCGGTCTCCTCGTGCCGCGTCGACTGACGGAGCGCGCCCGGGCGCGAGCGCGACGACCCGGCCAACGGCCGCGTGAGGCGCAGGTCGTCTCCCCCAGTCGACGCGCCCTGCTCGAGACAGGACTCCTGGCGGTCGCGGCGCTCGCCGTCTCGTCGCTCGCCGTCCCGGCACGGATCCTCGGCCTCGAGCGCGAGGTGCCGTCCGCGAGCCCTGGACCGGAAGCATCGCCGGCGGGATCGCAATCTGGACCGACGCGGACCGGGCTTGGCGTCGCCAGCGTAGCGGCCGTCGACGCGCGTGGCTTCGCGGCATTCACCGTGCCGTTCACCGCGCCTGCGCCGCTGCCGGCAGGCGATCCCGGCGTCATCGTGCGATTGCAGGATGGCTCGTACGTCGCCTTCGATGCCGTCTGCACGCATGCCGGCTGTACGGTCGAATACAGCACGACCTATGCCGCGCTGGTCTGCCCCTGCCATGGCGCGGCCTTCGATCCGGCGCACGGGGCGGCCGTCCTGGCCGGCCCGACGGACCAGCCGCTGACCGCTTTGCCGATCGTGGTCGACGCCGCAAGTGGACAGATCCTGCTCCGGACGACCTGACCGGGAGTCCAGCGTCTGCCGTCGCCGATGATCAGGAGGCGACCGATCAGCCTGCCGCCTCGCGTCGAGCGCCCATCGCCGGTGTCGTTTGGCCCGCTGGATCGGCCGCCTCGGTCGCCGTCGCCGTCGCCGTCGGCGCCGGCAATCCCCGCCGTCGCGTCCCTGCGAGCGCGTCACGCTCCACCTGGAGTCGACTCCGATACAGGATGTCCCATTCGTCGATCGGGACCTGCAGCTCGAGCAACGTCTCGTCGATCGCGGCGAGTGCCGCCGCCACCTCCCCGGCCGGCGCGCCCGACGCGGTTTCGAATCGCTCGGCGATCTTTTGCAGGCGGTCTTCGATGGCCTGCGCATCGGCGCTCGTCGTCAGATAGGCCGACGTCGTGGCGAGCCCACTGACGATGGCGGCGCGCGCCCTGGCCCGGATCGGATCCGGCCCGGAGATCGCGATATCGGAAGGGTAGACGCCGATGCGGAGATCCTCCCCTTCGAGTTCGATCAGCCGATCCGGCCGCATCTTGCGGACGTTCTCGCCGGCGACCCGCGAGAGCAACCACGCCGGGAACGACAGGACCCTCGGCGCGTCCTCGGCGACGACCGGCAGGTCCACGGCGGTCAGCGTCAGCCCGAGGTCGGTCACCAGCCGGTCGTAGCCCTTCGATTTGACGACGATCGGGATGTGGACGTCGGACCAACGATGGGTGACGCTCCGAGTCTTCCTCGAGATCCCCACGACGCTCATGAAGAGCAGCAGGAAGCAAAGGATCGGAACGAGCAGGTAGCCGCGCAGCAGCTCGCGGACGATGCCCAGTCCGGTCGGCCGCTCGCCGTCGGCCGGGACGAAATACGCGGCCGCGCCGACGATCAGCGGCAGGACCACCAGGCCGACCACGATGGCGATCCCGAGCAGAGCCCGGTCGATCTGGTTCGGATGTGGCGTCGTCTGGAGGAAGAAGCTCGGGACGCCGGGCACCAAGAGGCCGATGAGCAGGAACAGCCACAGGAGCGAGCCGGCGAACATCAGGTTGACGAAGACCTGATGGGAGCGCGGGACTCGACCGAACATCAGGCTGCTCGCCCAACCCAGCGACGTGGTCAGGAACCCTTCCGCGAACCGGAAGATGAAGCCCCCGATCGAGATCAGGATCGTCATGCGGTGACGCTAGCGGGCGCCCCCAATCCCCGGCGTGTGGCCGGTGACCGGTCGCATTGCAGGCTCACGACAACACGCGCCGCGCGGTGCCGCGAGCCTCGGCGCCGAACGTGCGACCATCGTCGATGTGCCGACACGATACGAGACCGACCTCGACGCCGAGGAGCGCGGCTGGTATGAGCTAGCC
>DAIOXD010000210.1:0-3553 GCA_036758145.1 Candidatus Limnocylindrales bacterium | reverse complement strand
GAGAATGGAAAGAGGCCGTGGAGTCCGAGCGCGCCGGCGTCGACGATCCGGGTCTATCACTCGAGCGTCGCCTCGACGCTGAGTGCCACATTGCCCGCCAGAGCGACGCTGATCGGGCAGCCGTCCTTGGTCGCCTGGGCCGCCGCCTCGAAGTCCGCTGCGGACATCCCGGGCACCTTCCCGTGCACGGTCAGGGCGCTCGAAACGACCCGCCAGCCGGCTTCGAGCTTGTCGAAGGTGACCTCGGCCGAGACTTCGAGGCGCTCGGGTGGGGTGCCGGCGCGACCGAGCGCGCCTGAGAGCGCCATCGCGAAGCAGGTCGAATGGGCGGCGGCGAGGAGCTCCTCGGGGCTCGTCCGGCCATCGGACGCTTCGGTCCGTGAGCCCCAGGTCACAGGCAGGCTCGAGAACGAGCCGGACGAGATCGCCGAGACCTCGCCGGAACCGGTCGTGAGGGCGCCGGACCACGTGGCCTCGGCGCGTCGGATGGCGGCCATCGATCCCTCCTTGGTCGGTGCAGTGGCTTGCGGGGCCAATCGTCCCACATCGGCCGGTGAGGTTCGCCGCAGTGGGGGGCGGTGCGGGTCGATTCGGACCGGTCCGGTGCCCGTACGAACGCGGAGGCTGACCGTTACAGCCGGCCTATGCCGCCCGGCGCGTCGGTCCGCGACGATCGATCCGTGCTCACCTTGACCCGCCGCCTCGTCCCCTTCATCCTCGCCGGCCTCCTCGCCGTGCCCTTCACCGGATCGGTCGCCGCGTTCACACGCGCCGCCCCTGAACCGGTCAGCGCTGCGGTCCTGACCCAGTCCGGGCTCGATCTCGTGACCCTGACCAATCGCCAGCGTGTCGCGCTCGGGCTGGTCGCGCTCCGAGCCGATCCGCGCCTGATGGCCATCGCGAAGGCCCGGGCCGAGGTGATGGCCGCGAATGACGTCATGAGCCATACCGAACCGAACGGCCAGAAGGTCTTCGACCGACTCGATGCTTCCGGAATGACGTGGTACAGCGCCGGCGAGATCCTCGCCTGGAACAACTATCCGACCGAACCCCTCTCCGTCGGCGAGGCGGTCTACGCCTGGATGCACTCGCCGGAGCATCGCGACATCATGGTCTCGACCGGCTACAACTACGTCGGCTTCGGGGCCGCCGTCTCGGCTACCGGTCTGCGCTACTACGCCGGGGTCTTCGTCAAGGAGCCCGACCACACCGCCCCCGTGGCCCGGTTCGGCACCATCTCGAAGCATCGGGTCAGCGCCCACCGCGTCCTCGTCACGATCCGTTGGTCGGGTGCCGACACCCGGCTCCAGGTCCTGACCTCGGGCCTCCGCTACTTCCAGGTCCAGCGGCGCCTCATCGGCGGCCTGTGGCACTCGGTGACCACGACGGCGACCCACCAGAGCGTGTACTGGACGGTCGGCCGCCACTACCAGGTCCGCATCCGCGCCCGCGACCGGGCCGGCAACTGGAGTGCCTGGAAGGGCGTCCACGTCAATCTCTGATCCGGGTACCGCGTCCGGGACGGTCGCATTCGCAAGGTCCCGACCCCGTCTTGTAATGCTCCTCCCGGCCCACCGGGGCAGCTTCGGGCGTATCCTTGCGGTCTACGCCGACCCCGAAACGAAGGAGGAGTCAGATGCCTGAGCTCCCCGTCAAGGAGGTCCGCATGCCGGAGCTCCACCTCCCCGAGATCGATCGCGCCGAGATCACCCGTTCGCTCTCCGAGATGCACATGCCCGAGTTCGATCTGCCCAAGATCGACCGCCCGAAGATGCCCGACCGGATGGCCAACGTCGACCTCGGCAAGGCCGTCGCAGGCTTGGTCGCGATGACGCCGTTCCGGCCGAAGCGATCCCGCCCGCGCTGGCCGGTCGCCGTCGGCGGGCTCATCGTCGCCGGTGTCGCCGCAGCGGTCCTCTCCAACCGTGCCATCCGGGACCGGATCGCGAGGGCATTCGACGCGCTTCGCGCCCGGGTCACAGCGATGCGCCGGGACGACATGCTCCAGATCGACGCTGACGATCCCGTCGCCTTCACGGAGGCCGAGACGGCCCCGATCGATCCCATGCCCTACGCCGACGGGACGACGGCGGACGTCACCGGCTATCCCGATGGCCTCGGCGCCGATGCCCACGTCAATGGCGCCCCGAAGCTCGAGGAGAGCGGCGTCCGCGACTGACGCGGATCGTCGCCGTCCTCAGACCGGCGATCGCGCGAGACGGACGAGCGTCTCGCGCAGATCCGCCGCGAACCGACGGGGTCCAGCCAGCTGGACCAGGAACCCGACGAGCCTGCCCCGCGGGCTCGCGGCGATGCGCTGGAATTCGACGGCCACATGACAGCCGCCGTCCGACCGTGGCGTGGTGCGGTATTCGATGACCGTGCCCGGCTCGAAGTCGATGGCCTCGACCAGTCGCAGGCGGACGACCCCAGTCTCTGACCAGTCGTAGTGCTCGCGTGCCCAGACGCCGCCCAGGAGGTCGGTCCCTTCGGTCACCTCGGCCCAGTCAGGGCCCGCCTCGTGGAGCTGGTAATACCTGGCGTCGAGGTTCGGCCACAGCTCGGGACGCCGCTCGCTGAAATCGGTCAGGGCCGCGATGAAACGGTCGGCCGAGATCGAGCCGTCGGCCTCGTAATGGATCCTGGCCATCGGTCCTCGCTAGCCGGCTGGTGGTAGCCCGGCCCTCGCCGCTGAGCATGGGTCGTTGACGCTTGGGCCGTCAATCCCGATAATCTGACTCGGAATTAGAAATGAGCCCAGGACGGGAACCCGCGACGCGCCGGGGCGCCGCAACCACCAAGACCGGAGACCTGATGACTGCAACCCGCGAGATCGTCACCGACCAGCGAGAACAATTCGCCTTCCACGACGATATCGCGTACCTCGCCGAGACCAAGCGCGGCCTGACGCGGGCGACGGTGGAGGAGATCAGCGGTTTCAAGAACGAGCCCGACTGGATGCTCCAGTACCGGCTGCGCGCGTTCGAGCACTTCCAGAAGCGCCCGATGCCGACCTGGACCGACGGGCTCGACAAGATCGACTTCGACAAGATCGTCTACTACCGCAAGCCGTCCGAGCGCGAAGAGAAGTCGTGGGACGACGTCCCCGAGCAGATCAAGGCGACCTTCGAGCGGCTCGGCATCCCGGAGGCGGAGCGCAAGTTCCTCGCGGGCGTCGGCGCCCAATACGACTCGGAGGTCGTCTACCACTCGGTCAAGGAGGAACTCTCCAAGCTCGGTGTCGTATTCATGGGCACCGACCAGGCGCTGATCGAGTACCCGGAGATCTTCCGCAAGCATTTCGGCACGGTCGTGCCCGCCGAGGACAACAAGTTCTCGGCACTCAATGCGGCCGTCTGGTCGGGTGGCTCGTTCGTGTACGTCCCCAAGGGCGTCGAGGTCCCGCTCCCGCTCCAGGCCTACTTCCGGATCAACGGCGAGAACACGGGCCAGTTCGAGCGGACCCTGATCGTCGTCGAGGAAGGCGCCAAGGTCCATTACATCGAGGGCTGCACGGCGCCCATCTACGCCACCGAATCCCTCCACGTCGCGG
>DAIOXD010000209.1:0-3560 GCA_036758145.1 Candidatus Limnocylindrales bacterium | reverse complement strand
TTCGCGCCGGACCTGGATCGTATAGCGCGAATCGGCGAGGACGACGACCTCGTCCCCCGCGACGAGGAACCGCCCGGAGTCGCCCGCGACCTTCTCTTCGCCGTCACCGAGCGTGAACCCGGTCAGATAGCGCATGTGTTCGCGCCGGACGCCGAAGTAGGCGTCGATCCCGGCGTCGGCGAACCGAGCCCTGAGGCCGGCCAGGCGTGCCGGTCGGGCGGCCCGGTCCGCTTCGAGCCAGCGGGCCAGGTCCGCCGCGGAGGGTGCTACGGCGAAGTCGGTCGCGAGTGGAAGCCGACCCGATGCCGTCTCGGTCACGGCTTGAGGTATTTCTTGATGTTCGCCTGGTGCTCCTTGAAGGTCTTGGCGAACGCCGAGGTCCCGGACCCGTCGCCCTTGGCCAGGAAGTAAAGGTAGCCATCCTTGGTATCCGGTTCGAGAGCGGCGTCGATCGACGTGATCGTCGGCGTGCAGATCGGTCCGGGCGGAAGGCCCGGGCTCTTGACCGTGTTGTAGCCCGCCAGGTCGGGCGGGAGCGGAGCGTCGGTGAGGCCGCCCTTGATCGGTGCCCAGAAGACGTATTGGGTCCAGCTCGATACGGGCAGCTTGGCGAGCTCGAGCGAGTCGTGGAGGAAGAAGATGGTGGGGTCGGACTCGAGCGTTCCGCGTGGGAAAAGCTTGGGGTTCAGGCGGTTCTGGTAGACGCCGGCGATGAGCGGCTTCTCCTCGTCGAGCAGCGCCTCGTGCTCGACGATCGAGGCGAGGGTCAGGATCTGGTAGAAGTTCAGCCCGCGCGCAGCGGGGACGGCCATCCGGGCCGTCCCAACGTTCAGGGCGAACTTGTCGAGCATCAGCCGGACGAGCTCCTCGGCGGTCGTGTCGGGCAGGACGCGGTAGGTCGCCGGCCACAGGAAGCCTTCCAGTGATGCGCCCTTCGGAGCGTCGGCGAGGATCGTCTTGAGCCACGGGTAGTCGGCCAGGAGCTCGGCCGGCGGGGCCTTGACGATGTCGTAGAACTGCGAGGGGTCCATCTGGAGCGGCAACGTCTCCAGCTTCGCCGTGATCTGCTCGGCGCGGAGGCCCGTGCGCAGCGCGATGTCCACGTACTGGGGGCCGGGCGGGGGCGCGAGCAATGCGCTCACGAGCTGGTCCGGGGTCATGTTCTTGCGCAGGATGAACGTCCCCTGCTGCAAGGTCCCGCTCAGATCGCGGACGACCGAGATGTACACGAACGCCCGGCTGTCGCCGATCAGGCCCTGGGTCTCGAGCTTGGTCGCGATGGTCCGCGCCGTGTCGCCGGATTCGACCAGGAACTCGACCTGGGCCGGATCGGTCGACACGGGCGTGGTCAGAGCCGGCCCAAGGCGTTCCGCCACGATGTCCTTGACGAAGGGGAGCTGGAGGGCGGCCGGGTTGTCCGCGGCGATGCCCATGATCGCGTTCGTGACGACCGGCCGGAGGGCCGTCAGCGCGACGGCGAGGACGACGACGGCGAGGACGATCGCGAAGACCAGGAACTTGAGGAACCCGACGAAGCTCCCACCGGGCCCTCCCCCGCCACGACCGCGACGACCGCGCGCGGCGGGCTCGGAGAACTCGGGGACGGTCTCGGTCGCATAGGCGTCGGGGTCGTATGGCCGGGCCTGGCTGGCGCGGCCGTCTCGGGGGCGTCCGCCGGAGCGGATCGTCATCGGGTGATCTCCTGGGGGTCTGGGGTCGGTGGCGTGGACGAACGGCGTCCGGCGCGTGTGTCGAGCTCATCCTGGAGGATGATCGCCGCCGCTTCCCGATCGACCCGCGCCCGATAGGCATCGCGCTGGGTCTTGCTGGGTGGCCCGCCGGACCGGCCACGCTTCATCGGCCCGAGCCGCGTCTCCGCGAGATGGCTGCTCAGGCGCTCGTCGCGAAAGGTTAGCGGAAGAACCAGCCCGACGGCGACCGCCTCACCCCAGGCACGGCACAGCATCGCCTGGCGGCCCTCATCGCCCGACGCCTCGAGCGGGAGCCCGACCACCAGGGCGTCCACGCCCTGCGATGTCACGACCGCCCCGATCGCCGCCACGTCAGCCGCGATATCGCGTCCTCGCCGGAGCGTGGCGTGTGGGAGAGACGGCGAACCATCGTCATCCGCCAGCGCCAAGCCGATGCGTCGCTCGCCGAGGTCGATCCCGAGCAGGCGGGTCACGGGGTCGACGATCCCGACGGACTCGAGGGTCCTGGCGTCTCGACCGGGACGGCGCCCTGGATGGTCAGGTCGACCCGACTCTCGAAGCTCGGGACGGACCCCGTCCAGTCCGGGGAAACGGACAATCGGACGTCCCCGTACTGGCTGAGGATCGCCTTGGCGTCGGCGACCGACTTGCCGAGGACCTTGGCCTTGAGGGTCCCCGGGTCGAGCAGCGCGACCTGTTTCGCGGTCGCGCTAACCGGGAAGGTGACCGTCTGGCCGGTGACCACGGCGCCGCCCACGGTGATCCCGGCCGACCCGGCAACCAGTTCGTGATCCGGCTTGACCGCGGCCCGCAGCTGCGTATCGGCGATCCCGTTGATCGGTGTCGTATCGGCGGTGATGACCGTCCCCGTCGCCGACAGCCCGAGGTCGAACGTCGCGATCTCCTGGCCGACGAGCGTCGACGGATCGAGCGTCGGCTTGGTCGCGCCGAGCGTCCCGGTCGCCGGGAAGACCGTGGCGCCACCACTCACGAGCGACGGGTTGGCGAGCGCCTCGGTGAAGGCGACGTTGAGCGACGTGCCGAGCGCGGTCATGGCACCGTCGACGTCCGCCTGCGTCACGCGCGTGAATTCCTGGCGGGCGCCACCCGTGGTCGGGTTCGGGTTCGTGACCTTCAGGAACACCGGGTTTTCGCCGTTCGGCACGACGACGATGGTATTCGCATCGACGTTGCCGTCTGTCCCACCATCGACGGCGGTCACCTTGACGCTCGCCCGGGACGGGAAGATCTGGAAGCCGACGAGCGCCGCGGCCGGGACCGTGACCGACACGGCCGTCCGGAACCGGATCCCCGACGGGGTCCGCACGATGCTCCCCGAGGCGATCCGGTTCGAAGCCGTCGGATCGAGGTTCTCGAAGCGGACCGTCCCCGTCGCGTTCGACAGCTGGACGCGCTTGCCGGTCGCCTGGAACGTGTCGTTGACCGAGACAGGGACGCTCACCTGACTGGCCGGGATGACCCGCGCGTTCGCATCAGCCTGGGTGGCGGTCGTGTCGGCCGTGATGACCATCTGGACAGGCCCGAGCGGCTCCTGCCTCGGGCTGACGACGATGCTCGCCGACGGCAGGAGCAGATAGACGCCGGTCCCGCCCACGAGCAGGGCCAGCGCGAGGATCGCACCCCCGATGAGCCACGGCGTCCGCGTCCCGCCACGCCACGATCCGCGAGTGGTCGACACGGGTCGGGCCGGCCCACCGAGGCGCGAGCCTGGTTCGACGCCGTCGCGCTCCCCGAGCGTCGACGGACCGCGCGGGATCGAGGTCCGGATCGTGTCCCCGGGCGGGCTGGCAAGGCTCGTCGCGTGACTCGCAGCGACGGCGGCGCCCG
>DAIOXD010000208.1:0-3582 GCA_036758145.1 Candidatus Limnocylindrales bacterium | reverse complement strand
GGTATGGCAGCGCGATCCGGGTGATCTGGTTGCCGATCCCCGAGACGACCTGGCCAGACCAGAGCCAGCGAAAGTCGCGGTCCGCCCGAAGCGGCACGATGTCGAGGAAGAGCCGCCTCACACGGCCACGGGCCCGAGGCGCGGGTGCGCTCGACGCTATCTGTCGCGCTCCGCGTTGGCCAGCACGGCCTGCGCCGCCGCCAGCCGAGCGACCGGGACACGGAACGGCGAGCACGACACGTAGTCGAGCCCGATCCGCTCGCACTTGTGGATCGATTCCGGATCGCCACCGTGCTCGCCGCAGATGCCGAGTTCGATGTCGGGCCGGGTCGCGCGGCCCTTGTCGACCGCGGTCTTCATCAGCCCCGCGACCGCGTCGTCGAGGGTCTGGAACGGGTTGGACGGCAGGATCCCGTCCTCGACGTACTTGAGCAGGAAGCCGCCCTCGGCGTCGTCCCGGCTGTAGCCGAACGTCATCTGGGTCAGGTCGTTCGTGCCGAAGCTGAAGAACGCCGCGTGCCGGGCGATCTCGTCGGCGGTCAGGGCGCCGCGCGGCACCTCGATCATCGTCCCGAAGACGTACTCGACCTCGATCCCGGCGGCCGTCTCGACGGCCTTCGCCTCGGCCTCGAGGATGTCCTTGGTCGCCTTCAGCTCGTTCACGTGACCGACCAGCGGGATCATGATCTTGGCCTTCGGGTGGCCGCCCGACGCCTTGACCGCGATGAGCGCGTTCAGGATCGCCCGCGTCTGGACCTTCACGAAGTCCGGGATCATCAGGCCCAGCCGGCAGCCTCGTAGCCCGAGCATCGGGTTCTGCTCGTGCAGGCTCTTGATCGTGGCCAGGAGCTCCCGGTCCTCCTCGGACGCTCCGCCGGCCGCGTCGGCCTTGGTCACCTTGACCAGCTGGTCCTCGAGGTTGGGCAGGAACTCGTGGAGCGGCGGGTCGATGAGCCGGATGACGACCGGAAGGCCGTCCATCGCGCGGAAGATGCCCTCGAAATCGCCCTGCTGGAGGACCTCGAGCTTGCCCATCGCGGCGTCGAAGGTGCCGATCGCGTCGGTCTCCTCGGCGGTGAGGGTTCCCCCCGCCGCGGCCTTCGCCTTCGCCCTCGTCGCGACCATCGCGACGAGGATCGCCCCGCGCACGATCTCGAGCCGCTCACCCTCGCGGAACATGTGCTCGGTCCGGCACAGGCCGATCCCCTGCGCGCCGTAGCTCCGGGCCATCGCCGCCTCTTCGGGCTTGTCGGCGTTGGTCCAGACCTGCATCCGGCGGACCTCGTCGGCCCAGCCCAGGATGATCTGGAGGTCGGGCTGGTCCTCGAACCGCGCCGAGACCGTCGGCAGCGCGCCCAGGAAGACCTCGCCGGTCGCGCCGTCGAGGCTGATCCAGTCGCCCTCGCCGAAGGTGACGTCGTTCGCCGTCGCGGTCCGTGCCGTGTAGTCGATCACGAGTTCGTGGACGCCCGCGACGCACGGCTTGCCGATCTGGCGGGCGACGACCGCGGCGTGGCTCGTGGCGCCGCCGCGGGCCGTGAGGATCCCCTGGGCCACGGCCATCCCGTGGAAGTCGTCGGGCGAGGTCTCGATCCGGACGAGCACCACCCGCTCGCCCCGGCCGACCCACTCGACCGCGCTGTCGGCATCGAAGACGGCCTTGCCGACCGCCGCTCCGGGCGAGGCATTGAGGCCCTTCGCGAGGCGGGTCGCCCCGGCCCGCGCCTTCGGGTCGAACTGGTCGCGCAGGAGCTGGTCGACGTGCGCGGGCTCGATCCGCCCGAGCGCCTCTTCCTTCGAGATCACGCCCTCGGCGACGAGGTCGGTGGCGATCTTCACGGCCGCCGCCGCGGTCCGCTTCGCGCTCCGCGTCTGGAGCATGTAGAGCTTGCCGCGCTCGATCGTGAACTCCAGGTCCTGGACGTCGCGATAGTGCTTCTCGAGCTGCTCGCCGATGCGCACGAACTCGCCGTAGACCTCGGGCATCTCGGTCTGCATCTGGCTGATCTTGGGCGCGGTCCGGATCCCGGCCACGACGTCCTCGCCCTGGGCGTTGGTGAGGTACTCGCCGAAGAGGACCTTCTCGCCGGTATTCGGGTCGCGCGTGAAGGCGACCCCGGTGCCGGAATCGTCACCCATGTTGCCGAAGACCATGGTCACGACGTTGACCGCGGTGCCCAGGTCGTGGGCGATCTTCTGGTTGTTCCGGTAGTCCACGGCACGCTTGCCGAACCAGCTGGCGAAGACGGCCTTGATGGCAAGGTCGAGCTGCTCGTACGGGTCGGTCGGGAAATCGCGCCCGGTGTCCTCGTGGACGATGCGCTTGAACTCGGCGGTCAGCCCCTGGAGGTCCTCGGCCGTGAGCTCGGTGTCGAGCTGGACGCCCCGGGCGTGCTTGGACGCCTCGAGCGCCTCGTCGAAGCGCTCGGGCTTCACGTCCATCACGATCCGCCCGAACATCCCGATGAAGCGCCGGTAGGCGTCCCAGCCGAACCGCTCGTTGCCGGTCAGGGCGACCAGGCCGTGCAGCGTCTCCTCGTTGAGCCCGAGATTGAGCACGGTGTCCATCATCCCGGGCATCGAGAACCTGGCGCCCGAGCGGACCGAGACGAGCAGCGGGTCAGCCGCGTTGCCGAAGCCCTTGCCGGTCAGCGCCTCGACCTCGTGGACGGCCTCGAGGACGTCGTCCCACAGGCCGTCGGGGAGCTTCTCGCCGGCCGTGAAATAGTCGTTGCACGCCTCGGTGGTGATGGTGAAGCCGGGCGGGACCGGGAGTCCTGCGCTGGTCATCTCGGCCAGACCCGCGCCCTTGCCCCCGAGCAGGTCGCGCATCGTCGCATCGCCCTCGGCCCGACCGCCTCCCCAGGCGTAGATATACCGCTTGGCGGCGCGGTGGGTGCGCTCGCCGGATGGAACGGTGGTCGAGGTCATGACGGCTTCCTCCGGGTGGCGGCCGGGGGCGGGCCGCGTCGGGATCGGGATCGATCGTGCCGCCTGATTGTACCGTCGGAGCGCGGCGCCGCTCCGATCGGGAGGTCCCCGACCCTAGGCGCGCGAGGCGTGCTCCACCGGCTGAGGCAATGTGGACGCCGATCGCGACCGAACGACATGGCTCGCCCAGGTCGCGATCTCGGTCCGGCGCGACGCGCCAAGCTTGCTCAGGATGTGCTCCACGTGACTGCTCGCCGTCTTCGGCGCGATACCGAGCGTATCGGCGATCTCCGCGTTCGTCAGCCCCTCTCCGACGAGTCGCGCCACCTCGAATTCGCGAGACGTCAGCGGTCGCCACGGTTCGTCATCCGACGCGTGGCCACGCGCCATCCGCAGGAGGACGTCCGCTCGATCCGAGAGGACAGGTGATTCGAGACGCACCGCCCCGGCCCGCGCGGCGGCCGCCACCGTCGCCGCCTCCGCGAACCGATTCGTGCGGACCAGGCTGTGGGCGAGGTCGAGTCGGGCCCACGTCGCCTCCCACGCCCGCCCGTGATCATCCCAGGCGTCGACCGCCGACTCGAGCGCGACACGCGCGATCCCGGTCGCGCCCTCCATGAGCGCGACGATGCCCCGAGCATGGTCGAGCGC
>DAIOXD010000207.1:0-3599 GCA_036758145.1 Candidatus Limnocylindrales bacterium | reverse complement strand
ATGCCAACAGGCGAGCGTCGAGGAACTCGCGCACGAGCGGGTGATAGCGCGGCGAGCCTCGGCTGGCGCGCGACGGCCTCGTGAGCAGCGTCAGGCGCTCGGCTGCGGCGCTGAGTCGAGCGACTTCCGCGGTATCCACCTCCGTGACCACTTCGGCCAGGTCAGGCGAGACGACCTGGAGGATCGACGTTCGCATGAGGAATTGCTGCAAGTCCTCCGGCAGGTCCCCGACGACCTCCTCGGCCAGGTAGTCATACAACTCCTGATCCGCGCCGCTGAGACTGCGAACGAACCGGCGGATCTCCGCCGGGGATCGGTCGCGTAGCGCGGCCTGGACCAGCTGCAGCGACGCAGCCCAGCCCTCGGTGCGGGCCGCGACATCGGCCAGCACGTCGGGCTCGAGCTCGCGGCCATACGTTTCCGAGAAGAGTCGGGCGGTCTCGGTGGCATCGAATCGAAGGTCGTCTGTGCCGAGCTCGGCCACCTCGCCAGAGGCGCGCATCCTGGCAAGCGGGAGATTGGGCGCACGCCGGCTGGCGAAGATGATCGACAACCGATCCGGTGCCCGTGCGACCAGCTCGCGCGCGATGAGTCGGACCTCGGGCGATTCATCGACGAGGTGGAAGTCGTCGAGGATCAGCACCGCGCCGTGTGTGGCGATCGCCGGTAGTTCGCGAAGGAAGACGTCCGTCGCGGCCTCGCGGGTGGGGCCGCCCATGGCCAGGTCGCTCAGCATGGCACCCGCGGTCGGAGCGAAAGCGGGATCGTGCTCGCGCCCCGCGGCGATCAAGTGGCTCAGGAATGACATCCAGTCCCGATCGTCGTCATCGAGCCGGTACCACAGCGTCCGAAGCCGGGTCCGTCTTGAGAAATCCGCCAGGAGCGTGGTCTTGCCATAGCCGGCATCGGCCAACACGAGGATCACGCGCTGATGGATCTTCGCGGCGAGCCAGTCGAGGAGGCGGTCCCGGGCCAGCGTCTGATCCCGAAGCGGCGGCCCCTGGATCTTGGCGGGCTGGATCGGATACCCGTTCATCTCGTCGCGGTGGGCTCCAAGCGACAACGAACCGGCTGAGGGATGTCCCGGGCTGATCGCGTCGGGGCTGTACACGTCGGCCTGCGGGGCGAACCGCGAAGGATGGGAAGGCGCGAACCATACGGAGGTGCCGCGCGGGGTGTCAACGATGGACTCGGGGCTGGGCATGCGCGTCATCATGGCGCGCGGCACTCATCCCCCGATTAGCTGCGACCTCCAGCTGGTCGGATCCGCCTCAGCCCTCGTATTCGAAGCCGATCTTGACCTCGACCCGATACTCGACGATCTCGCCGTCGGCGACGACCGCGGTCGACTTCACGACCTCGACGGTCTGGATGTTGCGGACGGTCCTGGACGCGGTCGCGACGGCCTGGCGGGCGGCGTCGCTCCACGATCGTGGGCTCGTACCGACCATCTCCCGGATGATGATGACGCCCACTCGTGCCTCCTCCTGACGTTCCATAGGCCGCCCATGATGACACGAGGCCGACCCGTTTCCGGGCCGGCCTCGTGGCTGCTCAGGGAGATTCGGCGTTGGGCGCGCCGACGGTTCGGCGCTAGACGGTCACGCTCGTCGCCAGGGTCCCGGCCCTGACCTTGTCGAAGCAGGCGCTGCAGTAGACGGGTCGATCGTTCCGTGGCGCGAAGGGCACGACGGCCTGGCCCCCGCACGCTCCGCAGACCGCGGCATGGAATTCACGGGGGCCCTCGTTGGAGCGAGCGCGTTTGGCGACCGCCCTGCATGACGGGCACCGCTGGGGGTCGTTGACCAAACCCTTGCTGGCAAAGAAGGCCTGTTCGCCGGCGGAGAAGCTGAACTCCTCGGCACAGTCACGACAGGTCAGGCTACGGTCCTGGTACACCCTCTCCAGACCCTCCTCGGCTCGGACGCATGACGGGCGAGGTCCACGACACCGAGGGGGCAACGGGTCGGCGGCGGGCGCGCGTTGTTGGGGTGCGCGCCCGGTCGGCCCGGGCTCGGGGCCCGGAACTCATAGCCGTGAATGTACGCGCGCCGTCAAGTCTCTTTTGCCGCGTGGACCGCCTGATGCGCCGGCGGACCGATCAGCCGGCCTCGGCGTAGCGATCCGCGGCGTAACTGACGAATCTCGTCTGCTTCTTCTTGAACCAGAGCTGGATCTCGCCGGTCGGACCGTTTCGGTGCTTGGCCAGTTTCAGGTTGATGACCTCGCCATCCTGGTCCTGGTCGTCCTGACCACGCTCCTTGTCGCGCCACAGGAACATCACGAGATCGGCGTCCTGCTCGATGGCGCCCGACTCGCGCAGGTCGGACAGACGTGGCTCCTTCGACTCCCGCATCTCGGGCTGGCGCGAGAGCTGCGACAGGGCGATGACCGGGATCGACAGCTCGCGGGCGAGCGCCTTGAGACCGCGCGAGATCTCCGAGACTTCCTGCACCCGGTTGGCATCGCGGTTCGTCGTGGTCGCCTGCATCAACTGCAGGTAGTCGACGATGACGAGATCGAGCCCGGCCTCGGCTTGGAGGCGGCGCGCCTTTGTCCGGAGCTCCATCGCCGAGATGTTGGGCGTGTCATCGATGTACATCGGCGCTTCCGAGAGGGCATTCATCGCCGGCGCGATCCGGGCGAAGTCGAGCTCCTCGAGGAAGCCGCTGCGAAGGCGCTGCGAGTCGATGTTGGCGACGCTCGACAGGAGGCGCAGGACGAGCTGTTCCTTGCTCATCTCGAGGCTGAAGACGCCAACGCTCTTGCGCTCCTTGACCGCGGCATGCTCGGCGATGTTGAGCGCGAAGCTCGTCTTGCCGACCGACGGTCGAGCGGCGACCACGACCAGGTCGCTCTTCTGGAGCCCGGTGGTCAGCGTGTCGAGGTCGGTGAAACCGGTCCGCACGCCGCTGATCTCGCCGCGGTGGGCGTGCAGGTAGTCGAGACGGTCGTACGCGTCATGGAGGAGCGACTTGAGCGGGCTGAACCCGGCGTCGATGCGCTTCTGGCTGACCGCGAAAAGCTCCGCCTCGGCGCGATCGATCGCCTCCTGGACCTCGGGCGGATCCTCGTAGCCGATCCCCGCGATCCGTCCGGCCGCCCCGATGAGATTCCGCAGGACCGCCTTGCGTTCCACGATCCGGGCGTACTGCGCTACATGAACGGCGGTCGGCGTCTCGTTCGAGAGGCTCGAGAGGTAGGCCCGACCCCCGATAGCCTCCAGCTCATCGCGGCGTTCGAGTGACTCCGCGACCGTGACGATGTCGATCGGTTCGCGACGTTCGAAGAGGTCGAGGACGACCGCGTAGACCCGGCCGTTCGCCTGGCGATAGAAGTCCGCTGGGCGCAGGAATTCGGCCACCTCGATGACCGCGTCGCGGTCGATCAGCAGCGCACCGAGCACGGACTGCTCAGCCTCGAGACTCTGCGGTGGCAAACGATCGATCACGCGGCTCGGACTCCATCAACGGTGGGGGTCCCAATCATCCGGGCAGAGGCCCCCGGACGCTCAACGAATGCCAGCCCACCGCCCACCCCGGTCCACCAACTTCACCGACCTGTTAACCGACTGTGGACGACTCTGTGGATATCCACCG
>DAIOXD010000206.1:0-3603 GCA_036758145.1 Candidatus Limnocylindrales bacterium | reverse complement strand
CCTCGATCCGGTCGTCGTGAGTCGGCCGTGGCTCGTCGTGGATCGGGAGTGATCGCAGCGTCCAGGCCTTCGCCTCGACGTCCTCGAGGATGGCGCGCCGGCCGGGCTCGACCAACAACAGCTCGCCCGGCCCGAGGCGACCACGCCGCACCGTCTCGGCTGCCGTGAACGGGACGGCGCCCGCCTCGGACGCGACTGCCACGAGCCGGTCGCGCGTCACGGCGAAGGCCGCCGGCCGCAGGCCGTTCCGATCGACGAGCGCGCCGACCCGCTGGCCGTCGGCGAAGACGATCGCCGCCGGGCCGTCCCACGGCGCGAGGAACCCGGCGGTCCGGCGCCGCAACGTGGCGACGTGCGGATGTGGCGCCCGACGCAGGGCGAGCGCCTCAGGGATCGCGGTGAGGAGGGCTGGTGTCAGGGCCCAGCCAGTCGTCGTCAGGAGTTCGAGCGCCTCGTCGAGCGCAAGGGAGTCCGAGCCGTCCTCCGACAGCAGCGGTCCGGACGCGAGGAGGTCGCGCGCGATCTCGGAAGCGACGGCGTCGCCAGCTCGACCGCGGACCTGCTCGCGGTTGCCACGGACCGTGTTGATCTCGCCGTTATGCGCGATCGAGCGGAACGGCTGGGCGAGCCGCCAGACCGGGTGGGTGTTGGTCGCATAGCGCTGGTGGAAGACCGCATAGGCGACCGTGAGCGGGGCCTGCAGGTCGGGGTAGAGGTCCGCCAACCGGCCGCCGATGACGAGCCCCTTGTAGACGATGGTCCGGGCGGACGCCGACGGGACGGAGAGCACGGCAAGGGCGCCACCAGCGGTGCGTGCGGCGGTCTCGAGACGCCGGCGGGCGATGACCAGGCGGCGTTCGAATGCCGCGTCGGAGAGGGGGCGCGGGTCCTCCATGCCGCGAACCGGTCGAGCGACGATGGCGTGCCCGAAGGACGGCCGTGACGCGGCCGCGGCGACACCAAGCACGGTGATATCGGTCGGCACCGCGCGCCACGCGACGACGGTGAGCCCGGCCTCGGCGAATGTGGTCTCCACGAGGGCCCGCGCCCGTCGCTCGGCGATTCGGCCGCGTGGAAGGAAGAGCGAGACGACCGCCGGGCGGTCCGCGGCCGCGTCACCGGCGACCAGCCGCAGGATCGACGCATCGAGGGGGAGAGCGACCCCGGCGCCGTCGCTCGATTCGCCGTCGGCCCCGAAGGCGCCCCGGTGTCCGAGGGCGGCCAGCCCGGCCAGCGCCAACGGCAGGACCCGATCGCGCGACCGGCCACCGGCGTCCGCGACGAACCCGACGCCACAGGCGTCGTGCTCGAAACGCGCCTCGTACAACGGGGCGGCGCTGCGACGGTGCCGATCACTCCGATGCGTGTCCATTGCCGTGGGTCTCCGGAGGGACGGAGCGGCCGCCGTCGAAGAGGGATCGACGGCGGCCGACCGGGGGGAGGAGTTCGCGACGTCGGGTCGGGCGACCCTCGGTCACACCTGATAGGCGACCTCGCCGTGGACCGAGAGGTCGAGGCCAGCGGCCTCGTCGGCGGCCTTGACCCGGATGCCGAGGACCACGTCGACGAACTTGACGATGCCGAGCGTGGCGACCGCGGCATAGGCGATCGTCGCGCCGACCGCGATGACCTGGGTCAACAGTTGCTGTGGGTTGCCGTCGAGGAGCCCGGAGTACGCGGCCTGGATCGAGGACGACGCGAAGATCCCGGTCGCCACCGCGCCGAACATGCCGCCGACCCCGTGGACCGCGAAGACGTCGAGCGCGTCATCGACCTTGACCCGCTCGCGCAGGAGGGTGGCGCTGTAGCAGAGCCCGCCCGCGACGAGGCCGATGGCGAGCGAACCGCTGACCGTCACGAAGCCCGAGGCCGGCGTGATCGCGACGAGCCCCGCGACCGCGCCACAGGCGGCGCCGACGACGCTGACCTTGCCATGGTGGAGGTAGCTGGCCAGGACCCAGGTGATGGTCGCCGCGGCCGCCGCGGTGTTGGTCACGATGAACGCGCTGGCCGCCAGACCGCCGGCCGACAGGGCGGACCCGGCATTGAAGCCGAACCAGCCGAACCACAGGAGGCCGGCACCGAGGACCGTCATCGGGACGTCATGCGGGGTGAACGGCTGGCCATTGGTGACGCGACGCCCGATCAGGAGGGCGACGACGAGGGCCGAGACGCCGGAGCTGATATGGACGACCGTGCCGCCCGCGAAGTCGAGCGCGCCGAGCTTGAACAGCCAGCCATCCGTCGACCAGACCCAGTGCGCGATCGGCGAGTAGACGAGGACCGACCACAGGATCGTGAACAGGACGAAGGCGCTGAAGCGCTTGCGCTCGGCGAAGGCGCCCGTGATGAGGGCCGGCGTGATCGCGGCGAACATCAGCTGGAAGGCGGCGAACAGGACGAACGGGATGGTGGTCGCGTAGTTCGCGCTCGGCGTGAGTCCGACGTTGTTGAAGAACGCGAAGTCGAGACCGCCGATCAGGCCCCAGCCGTTGACGTCGGGACCGAACGCGAGCGAGAAGCCGATGACGACCCAGACGATGCTGACGAGGGCGAGACCGAACCAGCTGTGCATCACCGTCGAAAGGACGTTCTTGCTGCGCACGAGCCCGCCATAGAAGAGCGCGAGACCCGGCAGCATGATCATGACCAGCGCGGTGGATGCCAACATCCAGGCGGTATCGCCACTGTCCATTCGATCCGTTCCTCCGCGAGCGGTGTCCGGGGGGCACGTCCGGACTTGGTGCGAAGGCTAGGCAGCGTTGCGCGCGGGGTCGTCCCTGCGGCAGGCACGACAAGGTGTCGGTTGGGTGCCCCTCGCGGGGACAACGGCCGACGGGGTTGCGGCTGAGGGTCGAGCGGGCGGTACCATGCGCGCCATGTACGGACCCGAAGCGGGCCTCCGGCGCGGCCCGCTACGGGTCATCTGGACCTCCGCGCCCGTCGCCGCATCGTTCCTCGTCTTCGCCTGGCTGACGAAGGATGTGGCGGCGTTGCAGGCCGTGCTGCCGTTCACCGAGGACCCATATGACGCGGTCGTCTCGTACGCGTTGATCGGGATCGGCGTGGTCGGGGCGGCGACCGTCTTTCGGATCCTCGTCCACGCACGGCAACCGTACGACCCGGCGGTCGGACGGCGGGTCGCCATCGGCGCCGTGCTCGCCATGGCGATGGCGGTCGTCGCCTTCGTGTCGGACCTCGTTGCGGTCGCGGTGGTCGGCGTCGACATCGGAGCGCCGGGGGTGCGGGTCATGGTCGGTCTGCTCGGGATCGGCCTCGTCGCGTCGTGCGTCGCGGTCTCCGTGGCCTGGAGCGAGCGAGCGGTCCTGCTCGACGCGCCGCCCGCGGCCCAAGCCGAACCGGATCTCCTCGACGATCTCGGCGCATTCCTGGCGGCCATCGGCGCTCGCCGGCTCGGCTCCTGGCTCGCGTCAGGGTCCGAGCGATCGCCGTTCAGCATGCGACGCCATCGCGTGATCGTGGGCGTGGTCGGCGGAGCGGTAGTCGGTGTCGGGGCGGTCGCCTGGCACGCCATCCGCGAGGGACCGTGGGTCTCGCCCGCGGTCGCCGCGCTCTTCGGCACGCTGATGGCCGTCGGCGTGT
>DAIOXD010000205.1:0-3668 GCA_036758145.1 Candidatus Limnocylindrales bacterium | reverse complement strand
CTCGACCTGCGCGCGGGACTCGCAGTCGCCGAGGCCACCCTGCGCGGCGCCATCGCGCGGCGCGAGACGCGCGGCGCGCACAACCGCACCGACTTCCCCGATCTCGACCCGGCGCTCCAGGTGAACTTCTACGTCGACGCCCGCATGGACCCGTGGAGCGAGCCCGTTCCGCGCGTACCGGACGAGCTCCGCGAATGGACCGAACGTCCCGTCGAGCTCGGCGCCGACCGGCTGCTCGAATGACGTCGATCGGTGTACGGTGGAACCCGCACGGAGGTGTCGCATGTCCGCCGGGCACGACCCGGCCGAGGCGATCGGCCAGGTGACCCACTACTTCAGCCATCGCTCGGTTGCCGCAGTCCGCTTGAGCGCGCCGCTCGCCCTGGGCGACAAGATCCACATTCGCGGTCACACCACCGACCTCGTCCAGAACGTCGCGTCGATGGAGGTCGAGCACGCGAAGGTCGACCGGGCAGGCCCCGGGGACGACGTTGCCCTCGAGGTCGACGATCACGTCCGGGACCGCGACCTGATCTTCCACGAGGCGTAGAGGCCGCCGGCGCGCCGGGATGAGTCTCACGATCGCGCTGGGGGCGATGCGAGGCCCGGTCGCGAGGAGGTCAGGCTGCCGGGCCCACCCTGCGACTGGCCGGACCACCCTCGCCCGGCACGGGGCCCGCGCCGCCGAGGTGATGCCGGCCGGGGAGAACCGGAAGGATCACCCGCCGCCCCGTTGAGAGACCTTGTCGACAGGCGTATCCTCGGGACGCCGATCGAGGCGGCAAATCTGCGTGCACGGAGTTGATCGGACCGGATCGATGAAGCCCGTATCAGTCGAGGTCATCACCTACGCACCGACCGTCTTCACCCACTGCCAGCACTGCGAACTGGCATTTGGGGAGGTTGGGATCGGCGAGCGTCTCCGGCGGCAGGAGGCCGCGGAGGCCCTGCCGGACGATCTCGCCCACGACTTCCAGGCCCTCTCCGACTGGGTCCACGAGCTCCTCGAGCGACACGGCCGACGGGTGCGCGTGAAGGTCGTCGACGCCGCGTCCGTCGAGGGCTTCCTCGCCTCCCTTCGGCACCGGGTCGGGCGGTATCCGGCGGTCATCGTCGACCGCGACGAGAAGCTGATCGGCCGGGACTTCGGCGCACTCGACCCGCTCATCGACCGGAAGGTCGCCGAGGCCGTCGCCGCAAACGCTGCCTCAGCCAGCCGCTGACCGTCCGAGAAAGGAGGCACGGCCCGCCCCGAATCCGACCCGGCCCGCGCGATCGCGGCCCAACCCCTCCGGGGGGCGCGACATGTGGTGGAGGTGCTCATGAGCTCGCTCTATATCGTGGTCATCGGCGTAGTCGTCATCTATCTCGCCTACAACTACTACGCCAAGCGGATCGACCGGACGGTCATCCAGGCGGACGCCAACCGCGTCACGCCGGCGCGGATGTACATGGACGGCGCCGACTTCATGCCGACCAGCCGGTTCGTCCTCTACGGCTACCACTTCAAGTCGATCGCGGCGGCCGGCCCGATCGTAGGCGTCATCACCGCGGCCAACCTGTGGGGCTGGGCGCCCGCGATCCTGTGGCTGATGATCGGCGTCAGCTTCATCGGCTGGGCGAGCGACTACAGCGCGATCATGATGGCCGTCCGCAACGACGGGAACTCGCTGAGCGCGATCGCCCACCGCCTGATCTCGCCGCGCGCGCGGCGGATCCTGTTCGTGTTCATCTTCTTCTACCTGCTGCTGCTCGCCGGCGCCTTCGTCGGGATCATGGCCGCGATCCTCGCGGCCCGGCCGGACGTCCCCTTCGGGATCCTCGTCCTGGCCGTGATGGGCCTCTTCGCGGGCTACGCGATCTACCGGATGCGGATGAGCATCATCGGGGTGACCGTTTTGACGGTTGCGCTGACGATCGGGGCGATGGCCCTCGGGCCGCTCGGCGCGACGTTCGCGCCGAACCAGCCCGTCGACTGGTCCACCGGCCCCATCAGCGGCGTCGTCAACTCGCTCAACGGAGCCATCAACGGCGGCGGCGCGCTCTACACCGTCGTCGACCCCACGAACGCAGACCCGCGCGTTCCCCCGCCGGGAGCCGATGGGACGCGCCCCAAGACGGCGACCTTCGATCCCGCCACGGGGGCGATCTCCGTCCTGCCGAACTTCCTGTTCTGGGCGCTGATGCTGCTCGTGTTCAGCTACCTCGGGGCGAACATGGCCATCTGGCGATTCGCTCAGCCGGTGAACTACATCGGCTTCTGGATCACCGCGATCGTCATCGGGGTCAGCGCGATCGGGGCGCTCATCGCGCCGTTCGTCACCCTTCCCGGCGCGCAGGCGGCTGCCGGGACGTTCTCGCTCGGAGCCTACAAGGGCTTCGAAACCGGGACCGGCGGAGCCCTCCAGCCGCTGTGGCCGATGCTCTTCGTCACGATCGCGTGCGGCGCGATCTCCGGCTGGCACGCCCTCTTCGGCTCGGTCGGGACGGCGCGTCAGCTCGAGTATGAGACCGACGCTCTGCCCGTCGGTGGCGGCGGCATGTTCTCCGAGAACACGCTCGGGCTCTTGTCGCTGACCGCGGTCGCGATCTTCGGAGGCGCGGGTGCCGGCGCATTCGCGGGTGGCGTCGGTCGGCTGATCCACGTCGCGTCGTTCCAGACGATCCCGCTCGCCTTCGGGACGGCGCTCGGGTTCGGCGCATTCGTGGTGATCGTCCTGACCGTCGTGCAGCTCGTCTTCCGGGTCATGCGGGTGACGCTCGCCGAGTGGCTGGGCGACCCGTGGGTCGGCTTCAAGAACCAGCACATCGCGTCGGTCACGGGGATGGTGCTGTCGCTGGCCCTCGTCCTGTCCGGGACGTGGGTCTACCTGTGGCAGCTGTTCGGGGCGTCGAACCAATTGCTGGCGGCGCTCAGCCTGCTGCTGGTGACCGTCTGGCTGAAGTCGGTCGGGAAGAACCCGGCCTTCGCGGGAATCCCGATGCTGTTCATGTACGTGACCACCATGGCGGCGACCGTCGTCACCGCCTACAACCTTTTCGTGACCATCGCCACGCGCCCCGGCCAGGCGGCCATCTCGGTCGTCGGTGCCTGGGCCATGATCGCGGTCGCCATCCTTCTTCTCGGCGCCGCCCTGCTCATCGCGTGGGACGCCTGGCAGGCCTGGAACCGCTACCGGGGCGCTCCGACCCCCGAGCCGGAGCCCGCTCCGCTCACCTGACGTTGTCAGACGCGATCTTGCGAAGGGCCCGCGCGCCGCGCGGGCTCTTCGCCGTCCATGCCGATCAGTCGCCAGCGAGCCTCGCAGCAAGATCGCGGATCGGGGCCAGCATCCGATCGGACGCGACCCGGTCGGTCAAAGGCGGTCGCAGATGGACCTCGACGTGCGGCACGACCGGCTGGACCGTCAGCCGCCAGACTCCCGCGCTCGCCTTGCCGAGCCGGTCCCAGGCCGAACGGACCGTCGTCTCATCCGCGCCCGGGCCGACGAGGGCCACGCATCCGTCGGGCCAGTCGACTGTCCGCCAGTCCTGCTCCGCGGCATCTGGACGGCCGGTCCAGCCGCGCGGGTCTCCGACATCCATGCTGAATCGCGGGGCTCGCCGAAGGTTGGCCCGGACGATGATGAAGTCCCGCCGCCCGCGCCATCGCGCGTACGCCCACAGGA
>DAIOXD010000204.1:0-3715 GCA_036758145.1 Candidatus Limnocylindrales bacterium | reverse complement strand
GCGTGGCGCTCGATCGCCGACAGGTATCGCCGGGCGTTCTCGGGGAGGTCGGCGAGCGACCGGATGTCGTTGATCGGCTGCTCCCAGCCGTCGAATGACTCGTAGATCGGCTGGGCGCGCGAGAGGGCCGCACCACTCGATGGCCAGACCTCGACCCGCCGACCATCGAGCTCGTAGGCGACGCACAGCTGGATGGTCTCGATGCCCGACAGGATGTCGAGCTTGTTGAGCATGATGCTGCTGACGCTGTTGACGGCCACCGCGTAGCGCAGCGGCACTGCGTCGAACCAACCGATCCGGCGCGGGCGGCCGGTCACCGTCCCGAACTCGTGCCCCCGCTCGGCGATCCCGGCCCCGATCTCATCGTGGAGTTCGGTCGGGTACGGCCCGGAACCGACGCGCGTCGAATACGCCTTCATGACGCCGATCACCTCGTCGACCTGGAGCGGACCGATCCCGCCCCCCGTGCATGCCCCGCCGGCGACCGGGCTCGACGACGTCACGAATGGATAGCTCCCGTGATCGAGGTCGAGGAGCGTCCCCTGTGCCCCTTCGAGCAGGACGTGTTCACCGCGGGCCAGCGCCGCCTGGACGAGCCATGTCGTGTCGTCGAGGTGGTCGCGCAGGCGGACGCCCCAGCCGAGCGCCTGCTCGACCAGCGGCTCGACCTCGAATCCCGGAGCGCCCATCCCGCCGAGCATGAGGTTCTTGTCGGGGAGCGCGCGCTCGATCCGTTCGCGCAGTACCGCCGGATCGAGCAGATCCTCCATCCGCAGTCCGAGTCGCCAGGCCCGGTCGCCATAGGTCGGGCCGATGCCACGGCCGGTCGTCCCCACCTTCGCGCCGCCCAGTCGAGCCTCGTTCGCCACATCGAGCGCCACGTGATAGGGCATCGTTACGTGCGCACTCCGGCTGACCCGGACCCGCGAAACGTCGATCCCGCGAGAGGCGAGCATGTCGAGCTCGCCGATCAGCGTCACGGGGTTGACGACGACACCGTTGCCGATGACCGAGGTGATGTGCGGGTAGAGCACGCCCGACGGCGTCAGGCGCAGCTTGAGCACCTCGTCCCCGCTGACGACCGTGTGGCCGGCATTGTCGCCACCCTGGTAGCGCACCACCATCGCGACCTGCTCGGCCAGGAAGTCCGTCGTCTTGCCCTTGCCCTCGTCGCCCCACTGCAACCCGACGATCACGGTGGCGGGCATTACAGGTCCGCCCGAATCAAAAGCCCCAATCCTTGCAGGGTTGGGGACTGGATAGACTGCTCCCGTTTCGATCCGTCGACGCCTCGGCGGATGGCTGTCGTCTGGTCGCCCGGACGCCTCTCGGGACGGCCGATGCGCCACGGAAGCGCGATCGTTGACCTCCTGATGTCGGGGGACACCCGCTCGTGCGAGGACGGCCGGAGTATAGCAGGGCGCTCCGTTCGGCTTCCGGCCCGGCCCGGTGCCGCGGGACACCGGCCGTACTTCCTGCGAAGCGTGCTTGGTACGTCCGGCCGGTCCGTTCCTCGCTCTCCGAAACGTACCCTGCGGAGGTGATGCGCCTGCTGGGAATCCTCGCGCTGGTGACTCCATTCGCGGTTGGGACCCTCTTCCTGACAAATCCTGCCCTCACGTCGGCGTGGGCCGTGGGTGGCGACCATTCGATCGTGGCCGCGATCGCCGCGCTGATCATCGGCGTGGGCCTCACGGCGCTCCTGTCCCTGGTCCTCTTTCGCCTCCGCTTCGGGCGCCTCGTCAAGGCCGCCGAGCTGATCGCCGCGGGCGACTACACCATCGCTGTCTCGACGCGCGGCAGCGGTCTCGAATCGCGTCTCGGCGTTGCGATCAACGGCATCTCGGCCTCGCTGGCCGACACCCACGACCGCGCCACCATCGACCGCCTCACCGGCGTCTCCAATCGTCAGGCCCTGCTGGCGGCCCTCTTCGCCGAGGTCGAGCGCGCATCCCGCTACGGCCGCCCGTTGTGCGTGGCGTTCGTCGACATCGACCATTTCAAGGTGGTCAACGACTCCTACGGTCACGCCGCCGGCGACATCGTCCTTCGCGGCGTCGCCCAGACGATCGCCGAGAACCTGCGCACGAGCGACCTCATCGGTCGCTACGGCGGCGAGGAATTCATGCTCATCCTGACCGAGACGGACGTCGAGGAAGGCGCGGCCCTGAGCGAGAAGCTGCGCACGCTCGTCGAGCGCAGACGCTTCAGTGTCGATGGCAATGCGGACCTGTCGGTCACGATCTCGATCGGGATCGTCGGCGGCGCCGGGCAGCAGCTCCGGATGGAGAACCTCGTGCGCGATGCCGACGCCGCGATGTACAGCGCCAAGTCCCTGGGGCGCAACCAGACCTACATCTTCGAGGAGCCGGACGAGGACGCCCGCGTCCCTCGCGCCCCGATCTCGGACGCCGGTCGGGCCCGTGCCATGGAGATCGGTCGACGCGCTCGAGAGGCCGCGACCGACATGCTGACCTCGTTCATCGCGCCGCTCCCTCACTATCGCGGCCAGCCGTCCGCACTCATCGCAGCGATCGTCGTCGAGATGGCTCGCCGGCTCGAGTTGCCCGATGCCGAGGTCGACCGGATCCGCGTCGCAGCGCTGCTCCACGATGTCGGCAAGGTCGCGGTCCCCGAGGAGATCCTCGACAAGCCCGCCGCGCTCACCTCGGCGGAATGGCGGACGGTCGTCCAGCACCCGCGGATCGGCCAGGTCATCCTTGAGCACGCGGCCGCCCTGCGCGACGCGGTGCCGATCATCCTCCACCATCACGAGCGGTTCGCCGGCCACGGCTATCCGTATGGACTGCGCGCGAACGAGATCCCGCTCGGCGCCCGGATCGTCGCGATCGCCGACGCCTACGATGCGATGACCCACGATCGACCGTACAAGCGGGCCATATCGCACAACGCCGCGATCATCGAGCTCAAGCAACACGCCGGGACCCAGTTCGACCCCGAGCTCGTGACCCTCTTCTGCGATCTGTACACGAACCGGGCGCCGCAGCCCGACGCGACGATCCTGGCCATCACGAATTCGGCGTCGAGCCGTCTCGAGCAGCGCGAGCGCCGGGCGCGCCGCGACGACAACGAGACCCTGACCATGGCGGCCGATGGCCACGGACTGGTGGAGTTGGGACGGACCGACATCCCGAAACCGCGGACTCGCCGCGACGGCGGACCCCGGACGCCACCGGACCAGCACGGCATCGCCACCGGCTGACCCCCCCGGGGGGGTGCGCAGAGCCCGGTCAAGCGGCGGCGCATCCCCGGATACGTGACAGTGCAGCGGCCCCTGCTAGGGTCGTCCTGCCCGCCAGGCCCGCCAGGTTTGGCCGGCCCCGCCGACCCGCCGACCCGCCAGGGCCCGGACCGCCGGGGCCGGCGACCCCCATCTTGGACATGCCCAGTGTTCGATGATGGGCGCGCGTTCCGGCTCGCCGTCGCCGTCTTCGCCGTCCAGGCTGGCTTCCACGCCTTCACGGCCTCGCTACCCGTCGCACTCGCCCGGGCGGGCGTCGCCGATCCCCAGATCGGTCTGATCGTCGGGACGGCGGCGCTGGTCCAGATCCCCGCCGCCTTCGTCACCGGGGTCGTGGTCGACCGCGTCGGCGGCCTGCGAGCGTTCAGCGTCGGAACGGTCGCCTATCTCGCCGGCTGCACGATCCTGCTCCTGCCCGGCGTCGAGGCTGGTGGTCCGGTCGCGCCGTTCGTC
>DAIOXD010000203.1:0-3730 GCA_036758145.1 Candidatus Limnocylindrales bacterium | reverse complement strand
GTGCTCCTCGCCTCGAATTGGGGTGCGCACGACCAGTCGGCGAACCACGACGGCGAACGGTTCACGAGCCAGGTCTTTGCCGCGCTGCCACCGAACGCCCTCCTGATCACCTACTGGGATGCGTTGACGCCGCTCAGCTACGAGCATTGCGCCGAGGGCGTCCGGCCCGACGTCAGCCTGCGGGCCTATGACGAACAGGCGCTCGTGACCTGCGACCCGGTCGAGCGGCCGCTCTCGGACGTGGTCCTGCGGCGTCCCGTCTACGCGCTGATGGTCCAGGAGGATTCGATCGTGCCCTTCACGCACCTGACGCCCGTCCCGGTCGAGACGATCAAGGTGCCGTGGGGCCAGCGCTATCCCGAGCTCGACCGAACGTTGTACCGGCTGGTCCCGAACGACCAGGCACCCTGAGGTGGATGGCGGCTACGCCCTGCTCGACGTCGGCGGTGGGGCTCGGCTCGAGCGGTTCGGAGAGCGGGTGACGGACCGGCCACTCCCCGTGGCGCTCGGCACAAGGCGGGATCCCGAAGCGTGGCGGAGCGCGGACCTGCGCTTCGATCGCGACGGCGGCTGGAGCGGCGAGCCGGCAGCCCGGACCCCATGGCCGATCGAGATCGACGGGGTGACCCTCGAGCTGCGGCCGACCGAAGCGG
Source organism: Candidatus Limnocylindrales bacterium (assembly GCA_036758145.1). Classification (GTDB taxonomy): domain Bacteria; phylum Chloroflexota; class Limnocylindria; order Limnocylindrales; family CSP1-4; genus SPCO01. Next base: position 3,077 of record DAIOXD010000203.1, on the reverse strand, counting down.
GCCAGGTCGGGCTCTTCCCGGAGCATGCCGCGATGCTGCCGTGGCTCCGCGACCGCGTGGCGGCACGGAACGAGCTGACCGAGGCGCCAGCGGTCCTGCATCTCTTCGCCTACACGGGTCTGGCCACGCTCGCGATGGCCGCCGGTGGCGCCGAAATCACCCACGTGGACGCCGCCCGTCCCACGATCGGCTGGGCACGTCGGAATGCCGACCTCTCGGGTCTCGCCGACCACCCGATCCGCTGGATCGTCGATGACGCGGTGGCCTTCACGGAACGCGAGGTCCGGCGCCGCCGCCGGTATGCCGGGCTCGTCCTCGATCCACCGAGCTACGGGCACGGCCCTGGCGGCGCCGCCTGGCGGCTCGACGATGACCTCGCGCCCCTGCTCGCGACCGCGGCGCGGCTCCTCGAACCGGATGGCTTCGCGCTTCTCACGGCGCATACGCCCGGAATCGATGCGGCTCGCCTGGCAAGCCTCCTCGGCGGAGCGCTCGGTCGTCGATCGTCCGATGTCGAGGCGGGTGAGCTCCAGCTGACCACACCGGACGGCCGGCGCGTGGCCTTCGGAGCGTTCGCGCGGACCGCGGGCGGGGCATGATGTCGGCGATGGCCTCCCCCGCCCCACCGTTTCTGACCAGTCTCGCCAACCCGCGGGTCAAGGCGGCGACGGCCCTGCGCGACCGGCGTGAGCGAGATCGGACCGGGCTAACCTTGATCGACGGAGCGCGCGAAGTCCGTCGGGCGCTCGCCGCCGGGGTCGAGGTCGTCGAAGCCTTCGTCTGCGAGCCGCTCCTCGCGGGCCCCGACGCCCGCGCCGCACTCGATCGCCTGCGAGCGGGTTCGGCTTCGGTCCAGTCCACGAGTGAGGCCGTCTTCGCCAAGCTCGCCTTCGGCGAGCGTTCGGAGGGTCTTGTCGCGGTCGTCCGCATCCCATCGACGGCGCTGGCCGACCTCCGGCTGCCCGACGCGCCGCTCCTCGTCGTGGTCGAAGGCGTCGAGAAGCCGGGCAATCTAGGCGCCATCCTGCGCAGCGCGGACGGGGCGGGCGTCGACGCCGTCGTGGCCGCCTCGCCGCGGACTGATCCCTTCAACCCGAACGCCATCCGGGCCAGTGCCGGAACGATGTTCACGGTCCCGCTGGGCGCTGCGCCCACGGCCGACGTCAAGGCCTGGCTACTCGAGCGCGGGGTCCGGATCATCGCGGCGCGCATCGACGCGGCCCGGCTCTACACCGAGCTCGATCTCACCGGACCGCTGGCACTCGTGGTCGGCGCGGAGGCCGACGGTCTGACCGCGGCCTGGACCGGCGACGACGTCGAGACCGTTCGATTGCCGATGCTCGGGACCGCCGACAGCCTCAATGTCTCGATCAGCGCCGCCGTCCTGCTCTATGAAGCGCGCCGCCAGCGCGGCATCCCACCCAACAGCGACAGGGGGTGATCGTGGAGACCTTCGATTTCGTGATCATCGGAGCCGGACCGGCCGGCGAGGCCGCCGCGTACAAGGCGCGCGAGCTCGGCGCCTCGGTCGCCGTCATCGAGAAGGAATGGTTCGGCGGCAGCTGTCCGTACATCGGCTGCCTGCCCTCGAAATCGCTGCTCAACGGCGCGGTCCGGCACCACGCGAACGCCGCAGCCTACGACTGGCCCGCCGCGTCCGCGCAGCGCGACTTCATGATCAACCGTGCGCCCGACGCGGCCGAGCCCGACGATTCGGGGCATCTCAAAGCGCTCACCGCGGGGGGCGCCGTCGTCTATCGCGGGACAGGGACGATCTCGGATCGTGGAAAGGTCACGGTCCGGCACGACGGAGCCACGCACGAATTGGCCGCCACGAACGTCGTCGTCGCGGTGGGGTCGGTCTCCAAGCGGCCACCGATCGACGGGATCGACGAGATCCCGACGTGGACCAATCGCCAGGCGACCCTGGCCCGCGAGCTGCCGGCAAGCATGGTCGTGCTCGGTGGCGGCCCGACCGGGTGCGAGCTGGCCCAGGTGTACGCCCGTTTCGGCGTGCCGACCACGATCGTCCAGTCCGGGCCGCGCCTGGCGCCGACCGATCACCCCCGCAACTCGGAGGTCGTTCGAGCCACGCTCGAGGAGGACGGCGTCAAGGTGCGCACCGGCGTCCGGGCGCTCCGAGCACGCGCCGGGGCCGGGAAGGACGGGGCGCACGAGATCGACCTCGACGACGGCTCGACCGCCGAAGGTCACGTCGTCCTGCTCGCCGTCGGGCGAACGTTTCCGATCGACGACCTCGGCCTGGAGCACTACGGGATCGACACCACCGGCCGAACGCCGTTCCCGCGCGACGGGCGCCTGAAGATCGCCGACGGACTGTGGGTGATCGGCGACCCGGCGGGTCCCGAACTGCACACGCACCAAGGCCACTACCAGGGTGAGATCGCCGTCCGCATGGCCCTCGGCGAACCGATCATGCCCGACTATCGGGCGCTGCCCCGCGCGACCTACACCGATCCCGAGGCGTCGTCCGTCGGGGTGACCCTGGACGGGGCGTTCGAAGCCGGTCTCGACGCGTTCGAGCTCGTCGCCGACTTCGCCAAGAGCCCCAGGGGCTACGCCGTCCAGGCCAAGTTCGGGCACGTCACCATCGTCGTCGACCGCAAGAGCCGGCAGCTGGTCGGCGCGGCCATGGCCTGCCCCGATGCGTCCGCGGCGATCCACGAGTGCGTCGTCGCCATCAAGGCCCGCATCACCATCGACGTCCTCGCCGAGACGATCCACGCCTTCCCGTCGACATCGAGGATCTTCAACGGCCTGTTCGCCGACGCCCGCCGGGAGCTCGACAAGCCCGACTCCTGATCGGCCGCTTTGCCCGAATGCCGGCCCTCGGCCGCAAGGGCCGCCCCGATGTCTGGCCCCAGGGAACTCGCCTTCGCCGGAGGCGCTTTTTGGATGGTTCCGACGAAGCGAAACTATCGGCCAGAGGCGATCGCGCTCGCGCGGTCTCCCGGCGACCGCGCGGCAGGCCTCTGCCCTCGCTAGCCCCTTTTGGATGGTTCCGATCAAGCGGAGCCATCGGCCAGAACGGGCGCTTTCGCGCTGCTGCCGGGCTG
>DAIOXD010000202.1:0-3734 GCA_036758145.1 Candidatus Limnocylindrales bacterium | reverse complement strand
GCGAGGCCGCCCCGATCGAGCTGGATCTGACCGATCGTGCCTCCATCGACGCGGCAGTCGACCAGGTCGTCGCGACGTTCGGCCGGATCGACATCCTGGTCAACAACGCGGGTCTCGGCACCAACCACGACGCGATCGACGCGACCGAGGCGGAGTGGGACGAACTCTTCGCGGTGAACGTTCGAGGCCTCTTCTTCGCCTGTCAGTCGGTGGCGCGGCACCTGCTTCCGCAGGGTTCCGGCCGGATCGTCAACATGGCCTCGCAAGCGGGGCTCGTGGGGATCCGTCGCCACGCGGCCTATTCCGCGAGCAAGTCGGCCGTGATCGGCCTGACGCGGGTCCTCGCCCTCGAATGGTCGCCCCACGGCGTCACGGTCAACGCGGTCGCTCCGACCTGGGTCTATACGCCGGGAACCGCGGAACGGCTCGATGATCCGGCATTCCTCGCGTCGGTGCTCGAGCGGATCCCGGCGGGTCGCGTCGCGACCACAACGGATGTCGCAGCGGCCGTCCTGTACCTTGCCTCACCCGCGGCGGGGATGGTCACCGGCAGCGTGCTGACGGTCGACGGCGGCTGGACGGCGCAGTGAGGATCCTGTTCACGTGTGTCATCGGCCACGGACATTTCCACCCGATGGTCCCGCTTGCGCAGGCATTCGAAGCGGCCGGTCATCGCGTGCTCTTCGCGACCGACCCCGGTTTCTGCCCTTATGTGCGCGCCGCTGGATTCGAGGCGCGTCCGGCCGGCCTTGACCATCGCGAGGCGCTGGCGCGCTTCGTGGCGGCGACCCCCGGCTGGGCGGAGATCCCGCCCCTGGACCGCATGCGCTACCAGGGGCCCGGACTCTTCGCGGGGGTCCGCGCCCGGCCGATGCTGGCGGACCTCGGGCCCATCGTCCATGACTGGCGACCCGACTTGATCATCCATGAGTCGTCTGAGATGGCCGGCGCCATCGCCGCCGAAGTGGCGGGCATCGCCCACGTCGAGCACTCGTTCGGCATCGTGCGGCCGACGGCCGTCCGCCGGCTCGCGACCGAGACGCTGGCACCGATCAGCGACGAGGTCGGCATCCGCAACCCCGGCGTCGGCGGGATCGAGGGCGAGCTCTATCTCGACGTCTGCCCGCCGGGGATGCAGAACCTGGAGATCGCGGCGAGTCCGAACGTCCAGCCGCTCCGGCCGGTGAGCTTCGATGCCGCACGGGATGCCGTCCTGCCTGCCTGGGTCGCGGCGCTGCCGGGCCGGCCGACGATCTACGTCACGATGGGCACCATCTTCAACGAGCAGGTCGGTACGTTCCTCACCATCCTCGAAGGTCTTCGCGACGAACACGTCAACGTCATCGTGACCGTCGGCGGCGGTGGCGACCCGGCGAGTCTCGGCGTGCAGCCCGATCACATTCGAGTCGAACGCTACATCCCCCAGTCACAGCTCCTCCCGCACTGCGACCTGTTCATCTCGCACGCAGGATCGGGCGCGATGCTTGGAGCCCTTGGCGCCGGCATCCCGATGCTCGCGATCCCCCAGGGCGCCGATCAGTTCATGAACGCCGAAGCGATCGTGAACGCCGGTGTCGGCCTCCGATTGCTGCTGTCCGAACTCGACCCGATCGCCGTCCGTGACGCAGTCAGGCGATTGATCGATGACGGTCGTTTCGCGACGGCGGCCCGTGAGCAGCGGGTCGCGATCGCGGCAATGCCGTCGCCCGAATCCATGGTGCCGATCCTCGAGTCGCTGGTCAGCCCCCTGACCAGTCGACCCGGGCGAAACTGATCGGAGCCTTAACGCCCTTGACCGTGGCCATGCGCGGGTCCACGGCCGCGACGTCGCGCGCCTCGTTGAGCGTCTCGGTCGTCGCCAGGATCTCGCCAGCGTCCGCGAGCGCGGCTACCCGCGCCGCGACATGGACACCCACCCCGCTGTAATCGTCGCCATGTCGGTTGGCTTCGGCGGTATGCAGCCCGATCCGGACCGGTGGCGCGAATGAGGTAGTCCGATCCGACAGGGCTCGCTGGATCGAGATCGCACAGTCGACGGCGGCCAGCGCCGAGTCGAAGGCGGCGAAATAGCCGTCCCCCGTAGAGTTGACGATCTCCCCGTGTGCGGCGCCGACCTGGGCCCGGATCATGTCGTCGTGCCAGCGCAGCAGGCGCTCCCAGTCGCGGTCGCCGAGCGCCTCGGCCAGGACCGTCGAACCGACGATGTCCGTGAACATGAACGTCTTTCGCGCCGTGGCGGGGCCGGACCGACGATCCTCGGCGTTCCGCAGGTCGCGCTCGGCGGCCTCGACATCGATTCGCGCACCCAGTCGGCGGAACTCCTCGAGGGCCGCGTTGATCTCGAGGTCCGCGCCGTCGTCGTCGCCGAACGTCCGAAGCGCCCTCGACAGGACCGCCCTGGCCCGTGCCACCTCGTAGGGCGCCCCGACTTCGCGCCAGCCCTTCACCGCGGCTCGCAGCTCGCGGGCGGCTGCCACCCCATCGCCCTCGCCCAGCAGGACGCGCCCGAGGGCCACCAGGCGGCCCGCCTCGAGCGCCGGTGACGGGTAGCCGCCGATGATGCTCTTGAGTTCGTCGACTGCGGTCCGGGCGCGGGCGCTCTCCCCGGCCGCGATCAGGATCTCGACCTGCGCCGGGAGCAGCCTGGCGCGGGCCCATCGATCCCACGTCTCTTCGGCGACGGCCGCATCGATGGCCGCGACCGCGGCCCGGGTCTTGCCCTCGGCGAGCCGTACGAGCGCCAGCGCGGGCTGCGGTGAGCGACCGCGCGCATGGGCTTCGCGGAGCGCCGCTTCGGCACCCTCGAACTCGCCCCTGAGCCGGCGGATGTCGCCGATCGCGTAGAAGCCGTCGGCCTGTGGTGGCGTGGCATTGAATGCGCCCAGCTCCGTTGTCGCGCGCTCGAGCTCGGCCTCGGCGCGCGCCCACGCGCCGCCGACCGCGGCCACCTCGGCGCGGTGGATCCGGCAGACGCCGGGAAAGCCCTTGAGCGACTGCCGGTCGCAGTATTTCTCCGTCGCCTCGATCCATTCGCTGGCCCGGCGATAGTCGGTCAGATCCCGGCAGGCCCCGATCATCCGGCACGCGGTCACCCCCGAGGTGAACGGGGACAACTCGCCGTTGACGGCCGCGATCGAGGCTTCCTCCATCAGGGCGAACCCACCGGAGGTCTCGCCGGTCGCGATCCGCAGGGCGCCGAGATTGGTCAACGCATAGGCCTTCAGATCGGCGTCGGCGGCACCATTGCCGATCTCGACGGCCCGCTGAGCCAGCGTCAGCGCCGCCTCGATGTCACCGGACGTGGCTGCGGCCTCGCTGTGGATCAGCGCCAGATAGCCGTGCAGATAGGTGTCGCCCTCTGTCCCGATGATCCGTTCCGCTCGATGGACCCAGGCCGAGGCGATCGAGTGCTTGCCCGTGTAGCCGTAGGTTCGTCCGATGTCGATCGCGATGTAGGCCGCGCGGAGCTCGTCGCCGGCGGCCTCGTACGCCTTGAATGCGCGCTCCTTGGTGTCGAGTTCGACATCGGCATGGGCAGCGAAGAAGGCGGCCAGCGCGAGGGCCTCGAGGTCGGCGCCCGAAAGTTGCCCTTCGCGGTCGGCCTGCGAGAGTCGTTCGAACGCCTCCGGCCAGTCATGACGAGCCAGGGCCTCGCGACCCGCGATCAGCGGGTCAGCGGGCGCCGGGGAGAGCGGGCTGCCCTGGGTCATCTCCGGCATTGTGCCACCGGGACG
>DAIOXD010000201.1:0-3749 GCA_036758145.1 Candidatus Limnocylindrales bacterium | reverse complement strand
AGCGTGGTGCGGCCGCCGTGTCGGCGGCGACGACCGAGACCGCATCGGTCCCGATACCGAGCCCCTCGGCGGCGATCACCGCAAAGCCGTTCATGCTGCCCGAGATATCCACGACACCGGTCACCACCGTCACCCGTCCGTCGGCCTCGAGCCGGCAGATGGCCGAGGCCGGCTGGCGTCCACCCGGCCACGCCCCGGCCGCAAGTCCGACTCCCTCGCCGGCGGGAAGCGACGCTCGGTCGCGATAGAGCGGGTGGTCGGCCAACCGGGCGAGGCATTGATCCAACCCGATCCCGCCCCACGGCGTTCCGTCGGCCATCTCGTCGTCGGGTGCCACGAGGTTCCGGCGGCGCAGGTCAAGCGGGTCGATCCCGAGACGCCCGGCGAGTTCGTCGATGAGCTGCTCGAGCGCGAACGTCGCCTGGGTCGCCCCGGGCGCCCGGTACGCGCCGGTCGGGACCCGGTTCGTCTCGACGCCATACGCCGCGACCTCGTGAGCGTCCCAGTGATACGGCCCGACGGTCAGGATCGCCGCGATCCCTTCGACGCTGTTCTCCGAGAAGGCGCCCGTCTCGAACCGCAGCCGAGCACGGAGCCCGCGCAACCGGCCGTCGCTCGTGGCGCCGAGACTGACCTCGAGGATGGCGGCAGGGGCCGGGTTGGACATCCGGAAGTCCTCGAGCCGAGTCAGCTCGACGCGGACCGGCCGGCCCAGGACGAGCGTCGCCGCTGCGGCCAGCGGATCGGCGATCATCAGCTTGCCGCCGAAGCCACCGCCCAGCGTCGCACCGGTCACCCGGACCGCGGCGATCGACCGGCCGAAGAGGCGCGCCAGCTCGGAACGGGTGTAGAAGGTTCCCTGCGTCGCGCTCGTGACGTGGAGGATCCCGTCGCTGTCCAGCTCGGCCATCGCGACCTGCGGCTCGAGGTAGCCCTGGTGGACCCAGCTCGTCGTGAACCGGCCCTCGACGACGACGTCACAGGACGCGAGGGCTGACTCGACGTCGCCACGCCGGTAGCCACTGCGAGCCACGACGTTTTCCGACACCGGCTCATCCGGCGTGAACTCCTCGGCCCCGCCGCCGACCGCCGCATGCTGCGATCCCTCGCTGGCGGCGGCCTCCTCCACGACACGGTCGAGCCGGGCCCGTGGCGCACCCGGCGCGAACGCGAGCTCGAGGTCGACGATGGGTTCGAGCGCGGTCGTTTCGACGAGGACGAGGGCCGCCCCATCGGCCGCCGCTTCGGGCGTCTCCGCGACCACGAGCGCGACCGGCTGTCCGGCCCACAGGATCTCGCTGCGCGCGAGCGGTTGATGGGTGCGGTCGGTCCCCTCCGTGACGATCGGCAGGTCCGCGGCGGCGAGGACCGCGAGCACACCCGGGACTGCCAGCGCGTCGACGACATCGATCCGTTCGATCCGGGCGTGGGCGGGGATGGCCAGGACAGGTCGGCCGTGGAGCAGACCGACTGGCGCGATGTCGGCGGCGAAGCGAGCGCGCCCGGTGACCTTCGGGCGGCCGTCGATGCGCGGGACGGATCGCCCGATGGCGCTCTCGATGGTGTCCAAGCAGGCTCCTCCGTTGAGCATGGTGGGCGGGAGACCGGGAAGGCCATTCTAGTCGGCGCGGGTTGCCGGTCCTGTTAGGCTGGGCAGTCCGAGGTCGGATCGACCGGGAACCCCGAGGAGGACGAACGATGTCGATCAAGAGGCTCATCCGCCTGCTCGTCGCCAGCTGGATCGTGAGCATGGTGGCGGGCACGGTCGCCGCCTTCCGGATGAAGCAGCGACTCGGTCCGAACACGGACGAGAGCGCCGACGAGATCGTCGCCAGCGCGATCTTCGGTCTCCTCGCCTACCACAGCACCTCCCAGGGGTTGCGTGGCGGGCGCCTAGAGCTCTGGTACGGCGGCGGCGTCCTCGACCTGCGCGACACGGTGCTCGATCCTGACGGCGCGACGCTCGAGGTCAGGGCGGTCTTCGGTGGCGGTCAGATCCTCGTGCCCGCCGACTGGAAGGTCATCTCGTCGGTCCGTGGTCTCGGCGGCCTGACGGACGTGCGCCCGGCGCGTGGCCACCTCGATGGCGCCCCGAAGCTCGCGATCGAAGGCGTCGTCATCGCGGGCGGGTTCGCCGTGATGTCGGAGCTCGACGAGGACGGCGCCGACTGGCTCGCGGGGATGGAGGCCCGGCAGGACCTCGCGTCGTCGTCGAAGGCGACGCCGGTCGCCGGCACCAAGGTCGCCGACGTGACCGCCGCCGAACGCGAGATGACGCCCGCCGTCTGACCCCCCCGCCGGCTGACCCGCCAGGGCTCTCGTCTCGCCGGCACCGCGTTGCCGCTCCCGATCTCGCCGTTGCCATCGGCCTGCTCTTGGCCGCGCTGTTGGCCAGGCTCCTGTTCGCCCTGTGGCGTCGATCGAGGGGGCTTCGCGCGATCGCTCAGGACTGACCGCGCGCCGAAGGCCGAATCGACGTCGACCCGTCGAACGACTCGATGATGGAGCGGATCCCGCGAAGTCGGAACAATCCGGGAGGGAGGGGTCCCAGACTAGGTGAGCGCGACCGGATGGTCGCCGGGACCAAGGCTGACCGATGCAGCGTGACCTGGTGGTTCGAGCCCAAGCGGGCGATCTCGACGCCTTTTCCGCGTTGACGGCCGGCCTGACCGACCGACTGTACGCGGCGGCCCGATTGATCCTGCGCGACGACGAGCAGGCCGCCGACGCCGTCCAGGACGCCCTGCTCCAGGCGTGGCTCGACCTGCGCGGACTGCGTGACCCGGATCGGTTCGACGCCTGGCTCCACAGACTCCTCGTGCGGGCCTGCTACCGCGCCGCGAAACGGCGCCGGACCCGGGAAGTCATCGAGATCAAGGTGGCTTCGACCGCGGACTCGATGACGCCCGATGCGCAACGTGCGCTTGCCCTGCGCGACCAGCTCGAACGCGGGTTCCGGCGCCTGTCGCCCGATCAGCGAGCGGTCATCGTCCTCCATCACTACCTCGGTCTCTCGCTGGTCGAGGCCGCGGAGACGCTCGGCATCCCTCTTGGCACGATGCAATCGCGGTTGAACCGAGCGACCCAGGCCATGCGCGCCGCGCTCGAAGCAGACGACCGACCGTCGGCGCTCGCCGGGGAGGTGGCACGATGACCGTCCAAGACCGTTTCGATCTCGACCTGCAGAGTTGGCTCGAGGCCGAGGCGTCGACCACGGCTCCAGTCGGACTCCATGACGCCGCCATCGAGCTGGCACGCGGGTCGCGCCAACGGCCGGCATGGCTGGTGGGCTTGCGTGGCGGGGCATTCGGAGGATCCCTGCGGACGCTTGATCGGCCCGTCGTCCGCGTCGCCTATCTGCTGGTCATCCTCGCCCTCGTGCTGGCGATGATCGTCGCGGCGATCGCCGGCGGCGCGTTCCGGCGCGACCAGCTCAAGCTCGGCCGGAACGGCCCCATCGCGTATTCGGTCCATGACTTCTCGCAACGGATCCCGCTTGACTACCGCGCTCACCTGATCGATGCCGACGGCGCCCACGATCGAGTGATCGGCCAGGTGCGGTGCCCGACGTTCTCGCGCGACGGGAGCGTGCTCGCCTTCCTGACCGGGTCCCACGAAACCACCGAGCTCAATGTCGCGGAACCCGACGGCTCGCGGCCCCACGATATGCTCACGATCGGCGAAGCAGACTACGCCTTGTCCCCGGACGGGACGCGCGTCGCGTGGTTCACATCGGAGACCATCACCTC